>NZ_JBYTAH010000057.1:0-51396 GCF_058787975.1 Cupriavidus sp. FW305-26 | reverse complement strand
GACCGACCCCACCACCGACCCCATCCGGCCAACGCCGTTGGCCCAGCTCACGCCTGTGGCACGGCAGTCGGTCGGATAGAAGCTGGCGGACAGCGCATTCGCACCCACCTGCGACCCTGAGACGCAGAAGCCCGCAAGGAACACCGCCATGCCCGCAGCCACCGGGTCGGAAGCAAAGCTGCCCACCGCCGCGATGCCAAGCGCCGCCAGTGAATAGCTGGACGCCAGCACATAGTGCGGATTGATCCGGTCCATCAGCCAACCCAGCGCAATCGCCCCCACCGTCCCGCCGACCTGGAACATGGTTGTCACCAGCGCGGCCGTGCGCAGCGAATGGCCCGCGGTGCGCAGCAGCGTCGGCAGCCAGCTGGACAGCAGGTAGATCACCAGCAGGCTCATAAAGAACGTCAGCCAGAACAGCAGCGTGCCCCGCAGCAGCTCGGGCCGGAACAGGTGCCGCACGGGCGAGCTGGTGCTGCGCTGTTCGCCGACCACGAAGGTGGCGTCGCGCAGGTCGGCTTGCGGCGCGATCTTCTGCAGCGTGGCGACGATGCGTTCGCGCTGCTTGCCGGCCAGCACGAGGTAGCGCACCGATTCCGGCAGCAGCCACAGCAGCAGCGCCGCCAGCACCAGCGGCATGACCCCGCCGGCCACCAGCACCGAGCGCCAGCCAAAGGCATCGATCAGCCCGGCGGAAGCCAGGCCGCCGAAAGCCGAGCCCAGCGTGAAGCCGCAAAACATGGTCGTGACCAGGAACGAGCGCCGCTTTTCCGGACAGAACTCCGAGGTCAGCGTGATGGCGTTGGGCATGGCTCCGCCCAGGCCCAGGCCGGTCAGGAAGCGCAGCAGCACCAGCGTCCACAGGTCCTGCGACCAGGCCGAGGCCAGGCTGGCGGCACCGAAGAACAGCACCGACAGCACCAGCACGCCCTTGCGGCCGAAGCGGTCGGCCAGCGGGCCGAAGACGAAGGCGCCGACCATCAGGCCGCCGAGTCCGGCGCCGAACAGCGGCGCCAGCTGGGCCGGCGTCAGCTGCCATTCCGCGCGGATGGCTGGCGCGATGAAGCCGATCGCCGCGGTATCGAAGCCATCGACCGCAACGATCAGGAAGCACAGCACGACGATACTCACCTGGAACGCCGACAGCGGCTGGCGGTCGATGAACGCGGTGACGTTCAGGGGTTGGCTGGCAGGCATGGTGGTCTCCTCCTTGATGCCAGGATTAGGGGCGAGTCACGTCCGGCTGCCTTATGCGCGGCCGCCAGATCGTTTCGGATTGACTGCGAAGAAAAGTTGCGCCAGCGGCTTACAGCCACGGCGTGGGGCTCAGGCACTGGTCGGCACGCCAGCCATGCAGCCACTGCAGCGCGTCGTAGAACTGCGCCTGCGTGCGGCCAGTCCACAGGCTGTTGCGCACCAGGCGGTCCACACCCTTGGCGTGGTAGACGCGGCCCATGTCGCGCGCGGCGTACAGCACGCGCGCGGTACGCGGGATGCGGGCCTGCTCGTACAGCTTGAATGCTGCCTCGTAGTCGCCGCCGGCGGCCTGCACCGCGGCGCCCAGCGTGACTGCGTCTTCCAGCGCCTGGCAGGCGCCCTGGGCCACGTATTGGGTCATCGGGTGTGCGGCATCGCCCAGGATGGTGGCGCGGCCGAAGCTCCAGCGCTCGACCGGGTCGCGGTCGGCGGTGGCCCAGCGCTTCCAGGAAGTGGGCCGGTCCAGCATCTGGTGTGGCAGCGGATGGATGCCTTCGAAGTACGACAGCACTTCCGCCTTGCTGCCGTCGCGCACGCCCCAGGCTTCCTGCTCGCGGCTGTGGAAGGTCACCACCAGGTTGTACTGCTGGCCGCCGCGCAGCGGGTAGTGGACCAGGTGGCAGTGCGGGCCGGCCCACACCACCGGTGCATTGACCTGCAGGTCCTGCGGCATGTCGGCGACGTCGACCACGGCGCGGTAGACCACATGGCCGGTGACGCGGGGTTCATCGCCGATCAATGCCTGGCGGATGGCGGACTTGACGCCGTCGCAGCCGATCACCGCGTCGCCATGGTGATGCTCGCCGTGCTGGTCGATCACGGTCACACCCTTGTCGTCCTGCAGTAACCGCTCCACGCGCGTGCTCGTGCGAAAAGTGATCAGCGGATGGTCCTGCACCGCCTCCAGGATCGACACGTGGATATCAGCGCGATGGATCACCGCATAGGGGTTGCCGAAGCGTTCACGATACGCCTGCCCAACGTCAACCTCGGCGATCACGCTGGTATCGATCGCATCGCGCAGGCTGAGGTAGTCGGTAAAGACAGCCCGGCTGCGCGCAGCTTCGCCTACGCCCAGCGCATCCAGTGCGGCAAAGGCGTTGGCGGCCAGCTGGATGCCCGCGCCGATCTCGCCGATCTGCTCGGCCTGTTCCAGCAGTTCGATGCGGATGCCCTGGCGTGCGAGCGCCAGCGCAGCGGCGAGGCCGCCGATGCCGCCGCCGATGATGAGGACCTTGCCGGTCGCGTTGTTGGTACTGCTCATGCTTGTCTCCTGGCCTGCGTGGTGGCGTCAGGCGGTGTAGTCGGGCTGGTGCGCTGGCGCGGCCTGGGCAAAGGCGGGATGGACGCTGGCGTGTGCGTAGACCGCCATCGCGCGCTGGTACCGGCTCAGGTCGCAGCCCATGCGCAGGGCGTTGGCAACTTGCGGCACCAGCGTGACGTCAGCGAGCGTCGGCGCATCGCCGAAGCACCACCTGCCATGCCCGTGCTGCGCCAGCAGGCGTTCCACGCCGGCCATGCCTTCATCGATCCAGTGGCGGTACCAGGCATCCTTCTGCTCGGGCGTGACCTTCAGCACGTCCTGCAGGTAGCGCAGCACGCGCAGGTTGTTGACCGGGTGGATGTCGCAGCCGATCAGCGTGGCCAGTTCCAGCACCCGCGCGCGCTGCACCGGGTCTTGCGGCAGCAGGCGCGGCACCGGCTGGAGCGCGTCCAGGTAGTCGATGATCGCGAACGACTGTCCGAGCGCAAAACTGCCATCCACCAGCGCGGGCACGGTCGCGGACGGGTTGATGCTTCCGACATATTCCGGCTCGCGGTGCTGGCCGGTGCGGATATTGACCGGCAGGTAGTCGTACGGCAGGCCCTTGAGGGCCAGCGCGATGCGCACCCGGTAGGACGTGGAGCTGTTGAAGAAACTATAGAGCTGCATGATCGGTAATGCCTGTGCTGCGATTCAGAGGTTCAGACCACGCGCACGGCCAGTTCGCCGAGGCCGTCCACGCCCGTGACCATGGTCTCGCCGGCCTTGACCGCGCCCACGCCTTCCGGTGTGCCGGTAAAGATCACATCGCCCGGTTCCAGGCGGAAGAACTGCGACAGGTAGGCCACCGTCTCGGCTACCGACCAGATCAGGTGCGACACGTCGCTGCGCTGCTTCGTGTCACCGTTGACGGTCAGCCAGATGCCGGCCTGCTGCGGATGCCCGATCTCGCTGGCGCGGTGGATCGGGGCGACCGGCGCCGAGGCATCGAAGGCCTTGCCGATTTCCCAGGGGCGGCCCATTTCGCGCATCTTCATCTGCAGGTCGCGGCGGGTCATGTCGAGGCCGACGGCATAGCCCCAGACGTGTTCGAGTGCCTGTTCGACCGGGATATCCGAACCAGCCTTGCCGATCACGGCCACCAGCTCGGCCTCGTAGTGGTAGTTCTGCGTCTGCGCCGGATACGGCAGGTCCAGCGTGGTACCTGCCTGCACCGGGACGATCGCGTCCGCCGGCTTGCAGAAGAAGAACGGCGGCTCGCGGTCGGGATCGAAGCCCATCTCGCGCGCATGGGCGGCGTAGTTGCGGCCCACGCAATAGACGCGGCGCACGGCGAACTGGTCGTCGCTGCCGGCAACGGGGATGGAAACGGTGGCGGGGGGCGTGAAGACGTAGGACATGGTTCGAGGTTTCCGGAAGTCGTCAGGTAAGCGGGAGCCTCAGGCGGTGCGCGCAGGCACCGCCCGGGGCAGGTCGGATCAGGGTCGCGAGACGCTCAGGTGCGCGCTTCGCGCAGCAGGTTCATCGCGGACAGCACGGGTCGGTCGGAATAGCTGAACAGCACCGCGTCTTCCAGCGCGCCCAGCTGCACCGGCGCCCACGACGGGGCCACGAAGGTGTCGCGCGGCTCGAACTGGAACTGGTCGTCGCCGATGCGCACCGTGCCGCGCCCTTCCACCACGCTGTAGACGGTGGCGTCGGTGCTGCGGTAGGTCTTGCCCTGGAAGCCCGCCGGCAGGTACTGCATGAAGGTGGCGATGGTCGGCATCGGCCAGCCGCCGGTGGCCGGGTTGATATAGCGCAGCTTGACGCCGTCCCAGGCATCGAGCTCGCCGTTGCGGTAGAGCTGGTCCAGCGCCTCGCGCGAGCGCTCGTACGGGTAGCTGAAGACCGGCGAAGTGGGATCGGTCACGCGGTGCCGCACCGGCACCATGTTATGGCCGAAGCGGGCAAAGCTGTCGCCCTCGACGCGGGTCACGGGCTGCTGGGCTTGCGGGTAGTTCTCGGCAAACCCGGCATCGAACTGCTGCACCAGCGGAATATCCAGCCCGTCCAGCCACACCACCGGCTCGCCTCCGTCCTCGACGGCGGGGTTGCCATGGTCATGCCAGGTCCACGACGGCGTGATGATGAAGTCGCCGGGATGCATGGTGGTGCGCTCGCCGTTGACCGCGGTCCAGGCGCCCTTGCCTTCCACGATAAAGCGCAGCGCGGACTGGGTATGGCGGTGGCTGGGCGCAATTTCGCCCGGCAGGATCAGCTGCAGGCCGGCGTACAGCGTGGAGGTGATGCTCGACTTGCCGGGAATGCCCGGGTTCTCCAGCACCAGCACGCGGCGCACCGCTTCCTCGGCGCTGATGACGCCGCCGGCCTGCATCACCAGCGGGCGGATCTGGGCGTACTTCCAGATGGCGGGAACGATCTGCGGCCGCGGTTGCGGCGGCACCAGCGCGTGCAGCGACTCCCACAGCGGGGTCATGTGGCTGCGGCCGATTTCTTCGTAATAGGCCACGCGGGCCGGGTCTGGGGTGTGTTCGGACATGCTGTCTCCGTGACTTTTGCAGGTGCTTTGGGGAGCGCTCTTTGCGGGTGCCTGTGTCGATGCACACCGTCTTGTTGTCGTTATACGCCCGGCCCTATAAGATTTGAAATGAACTTTTCATCTTATCGATACGTTTTTTTATATAGGTAGCTTCATGGACTGGACCCAGAGATTGCGGCTGCGCAACCTGCAGATGCTGCTGAGCCTGGCCGAGACCGGCAATATGAGCCAGTCGGCGGCCATGCTGAACACGACCCAGCCGGGCCTTTCCAAATGGCTGAAGGACCTTGAGGACGATATCGGGCTGCCCCTGTTCGAGCGCCAGGCGCGCGGGCTGCGGCCCACGCCCTACGGCGAGTCGCTGATCGAGCACGCCCGCCGGATCGAGGCCCAGCTGGATACCGCGCGCGACGACCTGCAGGCCATGCGCGACGGCGGCAGCGGGATCGTGGTGGTGGGTACGTCGGGCGCGTCGTCGGCGGATACCGTGCCGCTGGCAGCGCTGCAATTGCTGCAGCAGATGCCCCGCGCCAGCGTGCGGCTGGTGGAAACGACCATGGACCGGCTCATGAGCCAGCTGGCGCACAGCGAGCTGGATATCGTGGTGGGCCGCTCGGCGCCCGAGCTGCAGGACGCGCACATGCGCACCGAATCGCTCTACATGGAGCCGATCCACTTCGTCGCCCGGCCACGCCACCCGCTGCTTCAAGGCGGGCGCATCGGCTGGGACGACCTGTATCGCCACCGCTGGGTGGTGTGGCCGCGCGGCACGCCCATCCGCAACGCGCTGGAAGGCGCGCTGGCCAGCGCCGAGCGTGCCCTGCCGGCCGATTGCGTGGAGAGCAATTCCACTGTGCTGAATCTCACGCTACTCAACAACAGCGACATGATCGGCCTGGCCTCGCACCGCACCGCGCGCAGGCTGGAAGAGCTGGGCGCGCTGCGCATCGTGCCGCTGCGGCTGGCGGGGTTCGGCTCGGTGTCGATGTACTGGCGTGACGACGCGCAGTCGCGCGCGGCGGTCATGGCCATGCTGGATTGCCTGCGGCGGGCGGCGGGGGCACCGCAGGTGCCGGCGGAAACGCCGGCCTAGTCCAGATCGGGAGACTCTGCCGGCCGCTGCCGGCGTGGCTCAGCGGCTGACCGCGCGCTGGATCGCGAGCGCCGCGGCCACCATGGCCTCGGCGGATTCCAGCGCCCGGGCCGGATCGTCGCGCTTGCGCACCGCGGCTGCGCTGGTCGCACGCGCGGCGCCGTCCGGGCTGGCGGAGAACTTCACCACCGTCAGCCCCCTGGCCGGATTGATATAGATCTTCTGTCCGAAGCGCCCGCTGGCCTCGATGCTGCCGTCGCCGTCGTTGCGCTGGAACCAGTAGTTGCGGTAGCCATAGCCGTCGCGGCCCGGCATGGTGTTGCCGCGCGCAAATCGGACCTGGTTGCCGGCCGGCTGCAGCGCAATGCGAACCGCCGCCGGCGAGATCCCGCCCGAGGCGTCGCCCGCGGCCGCCCGGCGCACGGCCTCGGCAAAGCGGGCGGCGTCGCGCAGCGTGGAATTCATGCCACCGCTGGCCATTTCCGTGCCCTGGCGGTCCACCTGGGTGTAGGCATCATCGTCGGCAAAGCGGGCCCACAGCCGCTCGGTCACCAGTTGCGCCCAGCTCTTGCCGGTGATGCGCCGCAGCGCCCATGCTACCGCTTCCGGCGAGCCGTTCTGGTAGTACCAGACGCCGCCATCGTCGCGCCCGCCGGTGGCGTGGACGACCTTGAGGAAGTCATAGATGGTGTCCGGCGCCTCCGCCTTGCGCGGCACGATCCCCACCGCCCCGAACAGCGCCAGGTCCGGCGGCAGCCCCTCCGGGTAGCCCACCGGCACCTCCATATCCAGGTTCTGCTGTACCGTGGCCTCGCCGAACGGATTGCCGGCCAGTTCCGGCACATACTGCGCCAGCCGGGCCTGCGGATCGAGCTTGCCCTCCTCGACCAGCATGGCGGCCAGCAGCCCGGTGACGGACTTGGTCATCGAGGCCCAGATATGCGGCTGGTAAGGACCAAAGCCCGCGAGGTAGCGCTCATAGACGACCTTGCCCTGGTGCAGCACAATAAAGCCGTCGGTATGGGTGTCGCGCAGGTAGTCGGCCAGTCGGACCGTCTTGCCGGCCACGGCAAAGGTGGTGCCGTCCAGTTCCGTGCCGGGCTGGCCGGCCAGGGCCAGCGGCTGGCTGGCATGCCGGATGCCCGCCGTCGGCGACATCTCGCGCGCATGCCGGAACGCCCAGCGCATATACGGCGGACGCAGCCCGCTGCCGCGGCTGACCTGCTTGTCGGGCGGCGGCGGAAAGCCCTGCATGACCTCGTCCTCGGCAACGGCCAAAGGCTGGCCGGTGCCCTGCGCCAGCGCAACGCTCATGGGCGCCACCAGCAGCGCCACGGCCAGCCACACCCGACTGCGTCCGAATCCCGTCCTGCGCGACACTGTTTGCGCTTGCATGCTGTCTCCATTCCTGTCCAGGCGGTTGCACGCACGGTGCGCCGCCTTGTATGCATGAGGTGCAAGCCCGCATGGTGCAGGCCGCGGGCGCCATCTTGGAGGAAGCGGATTCCGACCACAATGATGCATTCGGAATAGAGCCATAACCCGGTGGAATGTCAGGCATCGAAGCCGCATAATGGCGAAACCCCTTCCTCTCCGATGTCTGCCATGCAGCTTCCCGACGCCCGCGTCCGTGACCTGCTCCGCCATCCGGGGCGCTTTGCCTGGCACACGCTCAGGCAGTTCCGCGCCAACCAGGGGCTGCTGCTGGCCGGCGCGGTGGCCTACTACGCGCTGCTGTCGATCGTGCCGCTGCTGATCCTGATGATCATTGCCCTGTCGCACGTGATCGAACCAGACCTGCTGTTGTCCACGCTCGCGCGCTACCTGGAGTGGGTGGTGCCGGGGCAGTCCAGGGCGCTGATCACCGAGCTTGCCGCCTTCCTGCGCAACCGTGGCACGATCGGCTGGGTGCTGCTGGTCACCATGCTGTTCTTCAGTTCGCTCGCCTTCACCGTGCTGGAGAATGCCATGTCGGTCATCTTCGAGCACCGCGTGGCGATCCGGCGCCGGCATTTCCTGGTCTCGGCGCTGCTGCCCTACTGCTATATCGCGGTACTTAGCGTGGGCCTGCTGCTGGTCACGGTGGTGTCAGGCGGCCTGCTCGCCATCGGCGAACGGCATGTGGAAGTGCTGGGCCGCGACTGGTCGCTGGACCGGCTCTCGACCGGCCTGCTCTACCTGCTCGGCTTCATTGGCGAGGTGCTGATGCTGACCTCGATCTACATGGTGATGCCGGTTGGCAGGCTGTCGCTGCGGCATGCGCTGAGCGGCGCGTTGGTTGCGGCCGTGCTGTGGGAAATCTCCCGCCATGTGCTGGCGTGGTACTTCACCACGCTGTCGCAAGTGAGCCGGGTCTATGGTTCGCTGACCACGGCGATCGTGGTGCTGCTGAGCCTGGAGATCGCGGCGACCTTGCTGCTGTTTGGGGCGCAGGTGATTGCGGAGTTCGAGCGTGGCGGCTGGGAAGGAAGGCCGGCGCATGCGGAACCGGAAGAATTCCACACCTGAGCGGCGCCGCAGCGACGCCGTTCGCGCGCCCGCTCAGGCGAGCGCCAGATCGAGGCAGGCGCGGATACGCCTCTCCTCCTCCGCACCGAAGGCACCGATCAGGACCATTGCAGACCCTGCCGCATCGCCTTGCGCCATCGGACTCAGCCGCATGCGGCCCGCGACCACATGCAGTTCGTGCAGGCGCGGATCGGCTGCCAGCCTGACCATGCCCTTCGCGCGCAGCAGCCGCACCGGCAGCGCCTTCAGCGCCTGCCGCAGCAGCGCCTTGTCGAAGCCGCGGCCGGTCTGGTATGAAATGCTGCGGATGCCGGCGGGCACGGTGCCGACGGCTCGCCGCCAGTGCCCGCCCGCCTGCAGCACGGCATCGGCATGTGGTTCCGGCGGGGCGGCGTCGACAAAGACCGACAAGGGCACCTCGCCCTCGCATGCGGTCAGCACCGCGGCATGCGGCGCGATGGCGTCGACCGTGGCGGCAGCCATTGCCAGCGCATCCGCATCGGCAAGGTCTGCCTTGGTCAGCACCACTACCGAGGCCCCCGCGATCTGTTGCCGCACCATGTCGCCCACCAGCGGATCGTGCAGGTTGTGGCCGACCTCGGTCACGTCCACGGCCACCGCCACGGCATTGAGCACAAAGGCCCGATCCAGCAAGCCGACCTGAGCAATGCGCTGCGGGTCCGAGACGCCGCTGGCCTCGATCACCAGCAAGTCCGGCCGCTGCTCCCGCGCTGCGATGGCCACCAGCGCCTCGGCCAGCCGGCCGCCAATCGAGCAGCAGATGCAGCCGTTCTCCAGCTGGATCACGTCGTCGCTGCGCGTGCGGATCAGCGCGGCATCGATATTGATCTCGCCGAAATCGTTGACCAGCACCGCGATGCGGCGCCCCTGCGCGTTGGCCAGCAGGCGGTTGAGCAAGGTGGTCTTGCCGGCGCCAAGGTACCCGCCGACCACCGCCAGCGGGACCGGAGCCCGCGCGTTCATCGTGCCGGCGCCGCGAACACGCGCCCGCCCAGCACCGTGCCCCAGACGCGCACATCCTTCAGGCGCTCTGGAGCCACCTCGGTCGGGTCATCTTCCAGCACGGCAAAGTCTGCCAGCTTGCCGGGCGCGATGCTGCCGATGCGGTGATCGAGCTTCAGCGTATAGGCCGCACCCATGGTGATGGCATACAGCGCGTCGGCGGCCGGCAGGCGCTCAGCTTCGCCCAGCACGCGGCCGGAAGCGGTCTGGCGCTGCACCGCGCACCACGCCGTAAAGAGCGGGTTCAGCGGTGTGATCGGCGCATCGGAATGGATCGCGAACGGAATCCCCAGCCGCCGCGCCGTGCCCGCCGGGTTCATGCGCGCGGCCCACGCCGGTCCCACGGTCTGGCCGGCATGCGCATCGCCCCAGTAGTACAGGTGGTTGGAGAAGAAGTTGATGCACAGGCCCAGCCGCGCCGCGTGCGCCAGCTGTGCCTCGTCCGCCAGCTGGCAGTGCTGCAGCGTATGGCGATGGTCCGCGCGCGGATGGCGCGACAGCATGGCTTCCAGCACGTCCAGCACCACTTGCGTCGCCTCGTCGCCATTGGTGTGGATATGCAGCGGCAGGCCGGCCAGGTGGAATGGCGTGAAGGCGTCGAGCAGTTGCTCGGGCGGGATCAGCCACAAGCCATTGGCCTGGCCCCCGGCATACCCCGGCGCGCGCAAGCGCGCGGTAAAGCCCTGGATCGAGCCGTCGACGATGAACTTGACCGGACCGAAGTGCAGCTTGTCGGTGCCGGCCGCCGCCGCGGCCTGCACGCGGGCGGGGCCGCCCTGCGCATTGCGCTGCGGCGAGAACGCCGGAACGATGCGCAGCGGGAAGCCGGGGTCGGCAGTGACCGCCTGCAGCGTCTCCAGCCCCTTGGGCGACAGGTCGTTGACCAGATCCGTCGCCGTGGTCACGCCCGCCAGTTGCGCCACGCGGCCGAAGCGGCGCACCGCGTCGGCATTCTCGGCCGCCGCCAGCGACAGGCCGCTGCCAAGCACGCGCTGCACCGGGAACATCGCCGCGAATTCCTGCAGCTCGCCGGTGGGCAAGCCCCGCGCGTCCTTGTGCACGCCGTCGATATCGGTGTCCTCGTCGATGCCGGCCCGCGCCAGCATCGCGGAATTGACGTTCATCAGATGCACGCTGGCATGCATCACCACGATGGGCCGCGTGGCCGACACACGATCCAGCTCGCGCACCGACAGCCGGCTGGCGCCGAAATAGATCGGGTCGAAGCCCCAGGCCAGCAGCGGTGTGTCCGGGTCATGCATCTGGCTTGCCGCGCCCGCCAGGCGATCGATCACCTGCTCCAGCGTGCGCAGGCCGCGCCACAGCTTGCCGTCCGGATCGCGGCGGTCGAAGTAGCCGACGTAAACCGCATCCCACATCGCGCCTTCCATCAGGTGGCAATGGCCTTCCACCAGCCCGGGCATCAGCACGTTGCCACGGAAGGTGTCGACCTGCACCGCATCCGGCCAGCCGGCCATCTCGGCGGCGCCGCCCACGGCAAGGATCCTGCCGTCGCGCACCGCGACATGTGTCGCCTCGGGCTGGCCGGCTTCCATCGTGAGGATCTTGCGCGCCACGAATACCTGCGTGCGCGCCGTGTCGTCTTGTGTCATGGATTGCATGATTCCGGTCATTCACGCCGCCTGCACGCGGGCCAGTCGGGGCGTGTAGTTCACCAGCGCGGTCACCAGCAGGTTGACGCCCAGGCTGACCAGCCCGAGGTTGATGCCGCCGAAGTCGACCTGCTGCACATACAGCGCGATCGCCAGTGCCTGGCCGGTGACGATGCCGAGCGCAATCGCCAGCGGACGCACCTTCAGCGAGAACAGGATCACCAGCACGCCAGGGAAGAACTGCGTCACGCCGTAGTAGGTGGTATTGATCAGCGTCAGCATCAGGTTCGGCGTGGCCAGTGTCATGGCGATCGACAGCACCAGGTAGATCACGATCACCACCTTGGCGCCCTGCTTCTGGCGCGCCTCGGGCATGCCCGGCAGCAGGTTGCGCGTGACGATGGGGCCGATCGCCAGGCAGATGCCGGCCAGCACCAGCAGTCCCGACAGCGCCGCGCCGGCGGTCACCAGTCCGAGCAGCCAGTCCGGCAACAGCCGCACCGCGGCCGCGAAGAAGGCCTCGTTGGGGGAGGCGAGCTGCAGGTTCTGGCTGATCGCGTAGTACGACGCCAGCACCAGGAACGGATACATCAGCATGTACAGCGGCATCGCCACCTGCGTGCGCCGGATGGTGTTGGCGCTCTTGGCCGTGAAGAAGTTCTGCACCGCGAACGGCATCACGTAAAAGCCCAGCGCCTGGAACAGCATGGTGCTCATCGAGAAGCGCAGCTGGGTGTCATTCATCTGGTTGCTGACCTGCATGCTGGCGGCATGGAACACTTCGCCCACGCCCGCCTTCCAGCCAACCGCAACGCCGGTGACGACGATCGCCACCACCATCAGGATGTCCTTGAGGATGGCGATATAGGCCGATGCGCGCACGCCGGAGATGGCAATGTAGGTAAAGGCCAGCGCCGCCGAGATCATCACCAGGTACACCGGCTCGAACTCCCAGCCCAGCCCCTTGAGCGCCGCCACCAGCCCGGTGAACTGCAGCTGGCCCCAGGGCAGCAGGAACAGGATCGCCGAGCCCGCCACGATCAGCTCCAGCGCACGGCTGCCATAGTGGCCCTTGAACAGGTCTGGCAGCGTGATCGCGTTATAGCGCGCGCCCGCCTGCCAGATCTTGGGCCCGAGGAAATAGCCGAGCGGATACGCCAGCAGGATGTAGCCGAGGAACCAGACCCCGTAGGTCGGTCCCTTGGCGTAGATGCCACCGGGAAAGCCCACCATCGTGCCGATGCTGTAGATCTCGCCCGCCGCGAGGAAGAACACCAGGTAGGCGCCGAACTGCCGCGACGCCACGAAGAAGTCATGCACGCTCTGCGCGCCGTGGCCTTTCTTCGAGCGGATGGCGAGGTAGAGCGAGAAGACAATGAAGCCGACGAATACCGCTGTGGTCATGGTGGTCTCCCTTCAGGCTTCATGCGCCGCGTCGGCGGCGTGGCGGTCGAACAGCAGCCAGCACGCCAGCATGCAGCCGGAGGTCAGCACGAACCAGGCAAAGATCCAGGCGTAGATGAAGGGCACGCCGAGCACGAAGCGCTCGACAGCCGCCACCCAGGGCAGCATTCCGATGACGCCGATAAACGGCAGGCCTAGGCCGATAAACAGCTTGAGCATGATGTCTCTCCGATTTCCGATGGACGGTGGATGGCGGACGCCGTGTGTGCTGTCACCGGCCCGCTCTTGTGTTCCGGTCATCATAGGGAGCGCGGGGGTATGATTCAAATGCAAATGTTGAACCGCTCCCATAACCAACGCGCATGGTTTTCCGCATGGACACACAGAAACTTCTGCATCTGCTCGCCGTGGTCGAGCACGGCACGTTCTCCGAAGCGGCCCGTGCCGTGCACCTGACCCAGCCGGCGCTGAGCCGCAGCATCCGCGCGCTGGAAGACGAACTCAAGGCGCCGCTCTTTGACCGCGGCGCGCGGCGCGCGCGCCTGACGGTGTTCGGCGAGCTGGTGGCCGAACGCGCGCGCCGCATGCGGCTGGAAGAACGCCAGTTGCGGCGCGACCTGGACCTGGTGCGCGGCGCCGAGGAGGGCTCGCTGACGATCGGGGTGGCGCCCGCGCCGGCGGCGCTGCTGCTGACGCCGTTCCTGATCCACATGGCGCAGGCCCACGCGCGCGTCAAGGTGCGCACCGAGAGCGGCGCCACCAGCGCCCTGCTGGAGGCCCTGCGCAACGAGACCATCGACGCCATCGTCGGCGATGCCTATGTGCTGCGTGCGGCCGACGACATTGACGTGGAGCCACTGGGTGAATTGCCCGCAGGTCTTGTATGCCGCGCCGGGCATCCGATCCTGCGCAAGCGCCGCATCGATATCGAGACCATCCGCGCCTACCCGGTGGCAACCACCACGCTCAGCACCGTCATCAGCCGGCAACTGGCGGAGCTATGGGGGCCGGGCGCCGCGCCGGACAAGCTCTTCACCCTGCATTGCGACAACCTCGACATGCTGCGCAGCGTGACGCTGGCCAGCGATACGCTGTTGTTCGGCGTACTCTCGATCACGCGGCAGGAGCGCGCCGCGGGGCTGATGGCCGAAGTGCCGATGCCGCCCGATCCGCGCCGCTGCGGCCGCTATGGCATTGCACGCATGGCGGCGCGCTCGCTGTCGCCGGCGCTGGAGGTGCTCTATCGGTTCACGCGCGAACACTGGAAAGCGCTGTCGTCCGAAGCTGGCGGTGCCAACGCGCGCCGCTGAGCCTGCCCCTTGCCGCGCGCTGTTGTATGCTCCGCCCTGAACCATCGCCCGTGTCCCGCATGACCGAATCCACGCCAGACCGCCCTCGCCGCATCACCATCCATGACGTCGCCCGCGCCGCCGGCGTGTCGCTGACCACGGTGTCGCACGCGCTGAACGACCGTGGCGTGCTGGACCCGGCCACGCGTGCGCGCGTCAAGCGCGTTGCCGCCGAGCTGGGCTACCGTCCCAGCGTGCGCGCGCAGCGGCTGCAGTCGGGCCGCGCCAACTGCATCGCGCTGTTGTCGTCGATGCCATTCGCGGTGGCGGGCGGCACATCGCGGCTCGGCTTCATGATGGAAGTGGCGGCGATTGCCGCCGAGGCGGCAATGGGGCGCGGCCTGGGCGTGGTGCTGGTGCCACCGCTGGAAGGCGCGGGGGGCCTGCTCGATACATTGGATATCGACGGCGCGATCGTGATCGAGCCGATTGCGGGCGACCCGCATATCGCGCGGCTGCGCGAGCGCGGCGTCAGCATCGTGTCGATCGGACGCGAGCCGCTGACCGACACGCCGGTGCCTTGCGTCGACCTGCAATCGGCCGACACCGCCCGGCTGCTGCTGGAGCACTTGCACGGGCACGGGCGCCGGCATATCGGCCTGATGATCGGCGCGGCGCCGCGGCAGTCGTATGTGGAAACCGAACGCGCTTACCGCGAGTTCACGCAGGCAATGGGCCTGCCCTGCCATATCGTCAAGGCAGCCGAGGAACACGGCGAAGCCGCGGGCGCCGACGCCTGCGCGCAATTGCTGGCGCAGATGCCGGCGCTCGATGCGCTGTGCGCGCCGGTGGATGCGTTTGCGGTGGGCGCCATGGCCCACCTGCAAGCGCTGGGCAAGCACGTGCCCGACGATGTGCTGGTGGTGACGCGCTATGACGGCATCCGCGCCCGCAGCGCGCAGCCGCCGATCACCGCGGTCAACCTGCACCTGGAGCGCGTGGCATCGCTGGCCGTGGAGCTGCTGTTCGCACATCTGTCCGGCGACCGCAGCCGCGACGTGATCACCGGGCCCGCGCCCGAACTGGTGGTGCGGGCATCGTCCACGCCAGGCGTCTAGGACACTAACCGCGCAGCAGCACCACCGCACCGGAAACCAGCGCAAACACCAGCACGCCGATGCGCAGCATGCGCTGGTTGATGCGCTTGTGCACCAGGTGGCTGGCCACCATGCCGACCATCAGCACCGGCAGCAGCCCGATGGCATAGAGCACCTGCTCCATGCCGAGCCGGTCGCTCAGCGCCAGCACCACCAGCGAGATCGCTTCACCGACCAGGAAGCACAGCGCCACGGTGGCGCGCAGCGTCGCGACCGGCGCATGCTGGTAGGCCAGCGCCAGCGGCGGGCCGCCGACACCGGTTGCGGTCTCGGTCACGCCGGTGATCAGGCCGGTCGAGGCAAAGGTCAGCCGCCCCGGCGTAAAGGCCGGCGCCAGCAATGACACCACCGCTGCGGCAATGGTGCTGCCGCCGACCAGCGCGTTGAGCCATGCCATCGGCATCGCCACCAGCACCCACAGCCCGCCGAAGGTGCCGGCCAGCCGCCCGGCGCTGATCCAGCCGGCCCCGCGCATATCGATGGCATGGCGTTCGCGCCAGGCCACATAGGCGTTGAGCGGCAGCATCGCCAGCAGCAGCGCGCCGGGCAGCATTGCCGGCGCGGCCAGCGCCAGCACCGGCACCACGATCAGCGCGAAGCCCATGCCGGTCGCACCCTGGACCAGCGCGCCGGTAAAGACCGCCACGCCGACGCTGAACAACGTCATGTCCATGGTCAGGATGCCTCCGTGCCGGCATGGCGGACTCGGTGCACGTCCGCGGCTTCATGCAGCTTGCGGATCGGGGCGTTGGCGACGGTGTCCTCGGCCATGGCGTGGATCGCCCGCATCAGCGCGCGTGCGTCCCAGTCCGTGGGCCAGCCCTGCCACAGGCGCAGGCTGCCATCGACAAAGACCGCGCGGATCTGGTCGCGGTTGGCCAGGCGCACCAGTTCCCAGGTCAGGTCCCAGGACGGCGTCAGCTCAGGCACGTCCAGGTCGACCAGCAGGAAGTCGGCGCGCTTGCCTGCGGCGATCTCGCCGGTGAGCGCACCGAGACCCGCCACATCGGCCGCATCGTGCGTGGCCATGTCGACCCAGCGCCAGCCCGCGCCGCAGGAGGAATCGCCCACGCCGATGCCGAAGGCGAAGCGCTGGGCGGCCTCGGCATAGTCCAGCAGGCGGAAGCCGTCGCTGCGGGTGCCATCGGTGCCCAGGCCCAGGCGCACGCCGAAGGTAGCCATGGTCTCGGCCGGTGCCACGGCGTTGCCCTTCCAGGCGCTGGCCACGGGGTTGTAAGCCACCGCGCTGCCGGTGTCGGCCAGCAAGCGGATCTCTTGCGGCGTCACCAGCGTGGCATGCGCCAGCAGTGCCGCCGGACCCAGTGCGCCGACTGCGGCGAGATGTTCGATCGGACGGCGCCCGCAGGCGTTGAGCGAGCGCTCCACCGCCACCAGGTGCTCGTTGGCATGGGTCTGGAAGATGCGGCCGGACTCGGCGCACAACTGGTAGACGTGGTGCAGCATCGCGTCGGAGGCCACCTCGGGAATCGAGATCGCCAGCGACGGGGCCACCAGCGGATCGCTGGCGTACTTGTCCAGGTGGGCGGCGGCGCGGCGCAGGATCGGCGCGGCGTCGAGCGTTTCGGCGCCGGGCTTGTCGTTGCAGATCAGGCCCAGCACGCAGCGCACGCCGGCATCGGCGACCGCGCGCGCGACCGCATCCAGCCCGGCGTCGCTGCGCGTGCCGGCATCGACCACGGTGGTGAAGCCGCCGCGCAGCGCTTCCAGCGCCGCCAGCTTGGACGACAGGTACAGGTGCTCCGCCTTCAGGCTGCCTTCCAGCGGCACCCACACGCGCCGGAAGATCTCCGATGGTTCGCCGAACACCAGCGACTTGCCGAACGACTGCGTCAGGTGGTGGTGCGTGTCGATCATGCCGGGCATCAGCAGCATGCGCGGCAGCGGCAGGGTTTCCAGCTCGGGGAAGCGCGCGGCGACTTCCGCGGCCGTGCCCACTGCCGTGAAGCGGCCGCCCTCCACCACCACCGCGTGGCCGCGTACCGCGCCCTGGCGCAGCAAGGTCCATTCCGGCAGCAGGATGCGCGGCTGCCTGAAGCTGTCCGGCACCAGGGCCGGGTTGGTATCGCCGGGCCAGGCCGGCGTCGAGTCAGAACGATCAGTCATTGCAATTCAGGAAGCCGGGTCAATGCGTGGCGGCGGCATCGTCGCGGGCAACCGCGCCCGCTGCCGCGGCTCGCAGGCCCGTATGGAAAAACAGGAAGTTGAGCAGCGCCGCGGTAATGGCACCCATGGCCACGCCATTGCCCACCAGGATGCGCACATTGGCCGGCAGGCCGCCATAGATGCCGGGCACCAGGATCGGCAGCAGGCCCACGGCCAGCGCCACGGCCACCACGTACATATTGGCGTGGTCGCGCAGGTCCACCTTGCGCAGCATGTCGATGCCCATGGTGCCGACGATGCAGAACACCACCAGCCCGGTGCCGCCGACCACGGCCTCGGGAATCGCGCTGATCAGCGACGACACCGGCACCAGCAGCCCGAACACCACCAGGATCGCGCCCGACATCGCCGTGACGAAGCGCGAGCGCACGCCGGTGGCACGCACGATGCCGATGTTCTCGCCGCTGGTGATGATCAGCGAGGTGCCGAACATCCCGCCCAGCAGCGAAGTCAGCGCATCGGCGCGGATGGTGCGCGGCACGTCGCGCTGCTGGTCAACCGGCCGGCCCACGGCATCGCTGATCGCCAGCGTCTGGCCGGTGGCCTCCACCATCGAGATCACGGCGAACACCATCAGCGGGATTGCCGCCACCACATCGAAATGCGGCCACCCGAACGGGAACGGCGTGGGCAACGCGAACACGGGCGACATCGACACATGGCCAGGCTGGAACGCGCCGGCCAGCCCGGCCACCAGCGCACCGCCCAGCAGCCCCAGCAGGATCGCCAGCTGCGCCAGCATGCCCGACAGCAGGCGCGATGCCGCCACGGTGCAGGCAATGGTGGCGAACGCCAGCAGCAGGTTGAGCGGGTCCACCGTGCTGCCCGCGGCCGGGTGGCCGGCAACCAGCTTGCCGGATACCTGCGCCAGGTTGATCGCCACCAGCAGCAGCATCGTCCCCACCACCACCGGCGGGAAATAGCGCAGACAGCGCCGGAACACCGGCAGCACGCAGAAGTAGAACACGCCGGTCAGGATCACCGCGCCGGCAGCGGTCTGCACGTCGGTCTGCTGCGCGATCAGGATAAACAGCACGATCGGGGCGCCGCCGGGCAGCATCACGAACGGCAGCCGGGCACCGATGCCGCGCTTGCCCAGCGACTGCAACAGCGTGCCGAGGCCGCAGATCACAAAGGTGGCGCTCAGCAGCTGCACCGCCAGCGCGGGCGGGAAGTTCAGCGCCTTGCTCATCAGGAAGACGGACGCGATCGGCGACGCGGCCATGACCAGTACGTGTTGAAGCCCGAAGACAAACAGGCGCCGCCATGGCAGCCGTTCATCCACCGGCGCGGGGGCGGGGTGGGACATGCTTTGCTCCTCGTTTGGTGTGTGAGCGTTTGTGCCGGTGGCTCGCAAGCCACTTGCTGCGTCTGTGCGCAATTCGCCTCGGATATTATCGATTTCCGCCAACAAAAACGTTTTGGTAAGTGTAGGGAAATGGAATTCGCGATGCAAGCGGTTTCTCGGCGGAACGCCCGTGGTCTTCCCCTATATCGATTCAATCGATAAGTGCTAGCAGCAAAACACGTTTCACAAGTTGATGCCGCGGCCTCAAAGTACCCGCCATAGCGCCTTGCGAGACACAACAAGCCCCTGAAGGAGACGCCCCATGCGAGACAAGAACAGTCCGGCGGAATCTGCCGACCCCGCCCAGCCGCTGCCGGCCCGGCGCCGCATCGTCCAGGGCGCGGGCCTGCTCGCCCTCGGCGCCACCCCGCTCGGCGCACTGGCCGCGCGCATCAGCGACGGCGTCACGCTGGCCGACGGCCCCCGCCCGCTGGTGCGCTATCCGGGCAAGCGCCCGCTGGTGCGCGTCAGCACCCGGCCGCCACACCTTGAGACGCCCTTCTCTGCGTTCAACGAGGGGCCGATCACCGCCAACGACGCCTTCTTCGTGCGCTACCACCTGGCCAACATTCCGCTGTCTGTAGACCTTGCCACCTTCCGCCTGACGGTCGGCGGCCACGTCAACAAGCCGCTGAAGCTGTCGCTCGATGAACTGAAGCGGCTGGCCGATCCGGTGGACATCGTCGCCGTGAACCAGTGTTCAGGCAACAGCCGCGGCTTCTCCGAGCCGCGCGTGTTCGGTGCCCAACTTGCCAACGGCGCAATGGGCAATGCGCGCTGGACCGGCGTGCCGCTGCGCAAGGTGCTGGAGCACGCAGGCGTCAAGGCCGGCGCCAAGGTGGTCACGTTCAACGGGATGGATACGCCGGTGTTGCCGAGCACGCCGGACTTCCGCAAGTCGCTCGATATCGCCCATGCCATGAACGGCGAGCCGATGCTGGCCTGGGGCATGAACGGCGAAGACCTGCCGCTGCTCAACGGCTACCCCGTCAAGCTGGTGGTGCCGGGCTACTTCGGCACCTACTGGATCAAACACCTGTCCGAGATCGAGGTGCTGGACCACCCGTTCGAAGGCCATGATGCGTTCTTCATGACCAAGGGCTATCGCGTACCGGATAACGACTGCCAATGCGTGGCGCCGGGCACCCCCGCCAGCAAGACGCGACCGATCTCGACGCTGGCGGTACGCAGCTTCATCACCAGCGTGGGCGCCGGCGGCGTGCTGCCCGCCGGGCGCACGGTGGAGCTGAAAGGCATTGCCTTCGATGGCGGCTCTGGCATCCGCGGCGTCGAGGTCTCGGTGGACGGCGGGCAGAGCTGGCAGGCCGCGACGCTGGGCCAGGACCTGGGGCGCTTCTCGTTCCGCGCCTGGCAACTGCCGGTGAAGTTCGCGCGCAAGGGCCCGGCGGTGCTGATGGTGCGCGCCACCAGCGTCCAGGGCGAGGTGCAGCCCGCCAAGGCCAACTGGAACCCGGCCGGCTATCGCCGCAACGTCATTGAATCCACGCCGGTCACCATCGCCTGAGGAGCGCACCATGCATCGATCCATCACCCCAGTGCTGCTCGCGCTCGCCCTGCTGGGCGCGGGCAGCGCGTCCGCGGCCCCCCAGGACATCAAGCTGCCGGCGGAGAACGTCAAGCTCAAACCGGCCAAGCTGCCCGGCTACGGCATCGCCATGCAGAAATGCGCGATCTGCCATTCGGCCGACTACGTCTCCTACCAGCCGCCCGGCCTGAGCCTGACGCAGTGGACCGCCGAGATGAAGAAAATGCAGCAGGCCTATGGTGCGCCGATCGACGATGGCGAGGTCGAGCAGCTCGGCGCCTACCTCGCGGTGGCCTACGGCTCCGCCAGGATCAAGGACCCGGAGATCGTGGCGATCGCGCAGAAGGCGGGCAAGCCCGCGCCGGCCACACCCGCGGCCGCCTCGGCGCCTGCCGCCGCCGCGGTGGACGTGCAGGGCCTGCTGGCCAGGAACGCCTGCCTGAGCTGCCACAGCGTGACGCAGAAGGTGGTCGGCCCGGCTTATCACGAAGTCGCCACCCGCTATAAGGGCGATGCGCAGGCACAGGCCAAGCTGGAAGCCAGCATCCGCGGCGGCAGCAGCGGCAAATGGGGATCGGTGCCGATGCCGCCGTTTGCCGGCTTGAAGGCGGATGAGGTCAAGGCGCTGGCGGCGTACGTGCGGCAGCAATAGCCTGCGCCCCGCTTCCCCGATCACAAGACGCCCCGGCTGATGCCGGGGCGTCTTGCATTTCGCGCTTGCAGTTTCCGCTTGCCTCCCTATACTTAGCCCCATGGCTAACCATTGTGCCGAGTTTGCTGACGTGTCCCAGGCTGTCGATATTTCCCCGCTTTCCGACGTGTTCTACGCGCTGGCGGACCCGACCCGCCGCGCCATCGTCAGCGTGCTCGGCCGCGGGCCGGAAACGGTCTCGGCGCTGGCGGCACCGTTCAC
Source organism: Cupriavidus sp. FW305-26 (assembly GCF_058787975.1). NCBI lineage: Bacteria > Pseudomonadati > Pseudomonadota > Betaproteobacteria > Burkholderiales > Burkholderiaceae > Cupriavidus > Cupriavidus sp. FW305-26. Next base: position 30,255 of record NZ_JBYTAH010000057.1, on the reverse strand, counting down.
GATGGCACTGCCCTCGTTCATGAAGCACCTGCAGGTGCTGGAGCGCAGCGGCCTGATCCGCTCGCGCAAGACGGGGCGCGTGCGCACTTGCGAACTGGTACCGCAACCGCTGTCAGACGCGCAGCAATGGCTGGCCGACCAGCGCGCCATGTGGGAGGCCCGTACCGACCGCCTGGCCGCTCTTGTCGAAGCCCTTCATCAGGAGGAACAGTCAGATGCCGAATGAAAACGCCGCCAGCCCTGAAAGCCAGGACCTGGTCATCTCGCGCCTGCTCAAGGCCCCGCGTGCCAAGGTCTGGCGTGCATGGAGCGATCCCAAGCTGCTCAAGGAATGGTGGTGCCCCAAACCCTGGACCACCGAGGTCCTGGCCTTCGACATGCGCCCCGGCGGCGCCTTCCATACCCTCATGAAAGGCCCGGACGGCGGCGTCAGCGACAACCCGGGATGCTTCCTCGAGATCGTGCCGATGGAGAAGATCGTCTCCACCTCGGCCCTGGTGGCCGGGTACCGGCCCAACAAGCCGTGGCTGTCGATGACCGCGGTCATCACCATGGCCGACGAGGGTGACGGCACCCGCTACATTGCGCGCGTGATGCATCCGGACGAGGCCACGCGCAAGCAGCATGAGGAGCTGGGGTTCTATGAAGGCTGGGGCATCTGCATTACGCAGCTGGATGAGTTTGCGCAGCAGTTGAAGTAGGGCTGCGGCAAGTGAATGGCGCCGGCACGGGATACCGTGCCGGCGCGACTTCCTTGATATTTCGCCGGTCTGCATGGTGAGGTGAGGGTCTCAAATTACATGGCCTCAAGGAAAGGCTGAATTGAACAACGTGTCGTCTGGCCGAGACGCTCCGAATCAACGTCAGCCTACCGTGGCGCTGTCGCCGCCTCCATGTGGGTGATTGTTCTCCGGCACATCGTCCATCGTCTGGCAAGGGACAAAATGCCATTGTTCCGCCTCCGGATCGAATACGGCGATCTGGTTCACGACCTGGCCAGCCGAATGCACTACCGTACTTGCGGTTGCCAGCGCGCTGTCTATTGCGTGCTTCATGCGGTCGCCCTTCCAGATCCTGGCTAGCGACTGCAGTGTGTCCTGCCAGGCAAAGAGACCTGCGCCCTCAAAGAGACGGCTGATCGCGCGTCGGCCATCGGTGGTGTATTCAGGCATAAGAATTCCCATCCGCAATGGCGCGCGCACGTCATGCACCAAGACGTTGCGCCGCCACTTGCCGCTTGGGCTGAGCAGGAGCTGTCCGTCGCGGGCGAGAAAGCCGCAGGCAATGTCCAACTCCACGCCGGTCGGGAAGGTTTGCTTCACGCGGGCTGCGGGCAGCCGGTCAAGGGATGGAAACTTGAAGGCTTGATTGGGGGCGCTGCCCCGCATTGAGTCCAACAGCAGGTCGATCGGCGACAGGTAGGCAGTCAGGACCGTCTTGTTCCCGTGAAGCCTTCCATTCCGCGCTTGCCCGGTACCTTGGAAGGTTGCTCTATCAAGATAACGTGAGGCGCTGGTAGCGGCGAAGTGGCGGTCATGTGGTCTGTTCCGTAGTGCTTCGAAGCAGGGCTTCCGCTTCCGCGCGGGTCAGCGCGCCACGCTTGCGTCGCTCCTGCTGCTGGTCGAGCATTCGCGCCAGATCCTCGCGGGAAGGCCTGGCATCCGGGCCGCTCGGCACGCCGATGTAGTCGTCGGCGTACGGGCGCGCGTACGGGTCATTGGGCATGGGCTTGCACGCCGCCTCGATCTCCGGCGGCCACACGGGATCACTGCACGTGACGAGCACGAGCCAGCGGGCGATCGCATCCAGCAGTGCGAACGGTGCAAAGATGACGTCGGTCAAGGTGAAGAACGCTCCGGAGAATTTACCCCCTCTGCAGATCTTGTAGCCTTCCCAGAACGTTTCCCGCGGCGCCCAGAAGCGATATGGCTCGGGCAGCCCAGCCGGCCCGTCCTGCATGTAGCGGCGGTAGTATTCCCACTGCGCGTAGGCTTCTTCCAGGGTGAAGACGAACTGGCCGAGCACGAATGCGCGGACGACGTTGCCACTCGCGTCGAGCTGGTAATGGCGGATGTCGTACATGTCATAGGCGCGTGACAAGCCGCCCATGCGCCGATGGCCCACACAGAAGAATTCGTCATGGTTCCATGGCACTTCCCAGATGCCGCCCGGGTCCTTGGTGCGAATGGCATAGATACGACGGGTCTTCCGGTTCAGGCGGATGGGGCGGCGCTTCAGCGTGAACATGTTGCGACGCATCGGATCGAAGGCAAGCAGACCGAAGAAGCCTGCAGAACTAAAGCCAAGTAATATGCCGACGATCGTACCGAACCAATACCCGTTCTTCGCCATCATTTCCTCAGAGTCTCTGAATGGGCTAGTTGCAAGCAATAATCCGTAAAAGAGAGAAAACGACGCAAATGCTGAACAGATAATCCAAAGCAGACCAACGTTCTGCATCCGAGCCTGCGACTCATCGGTGATCTCCAGGCAGGTCGAATCAATGCGGTAGACATTGCCGCTCTCCAGCACATGCTCGCTGGCAGGCTGGCCGACATGGAGCCGGTGTTCTTGCTCCCACTTGCCCAGCGGTTTGCCCTGTTGGCGGAAGTAGAAAGGCGTGCGTTCATCCTTGGTCGGGAATTTCATCGAAGAGTCCTATTTGACGTCCTTGAGGCCCAGTTGCACGAACTCGAACGACTCGGTCTCCAGGCTGGTGTAGCGTTCGCTGGCGGGTCCCTTGCTGAAACGGCAACGCTTGGCCCACTTGAGCGTCGCCGGGTCGTCTAGTATCAGGATGCCGATGTTCACCGCGAGCAACACGACTAGGAACGGCCAGCTAGGCACGCCAACGAGGAAGGCCAGGAATTCTTCAGTCGCCAGCGGGAGGACGGCTGCTGCGCCTCCGGACATCGCAGAGCCAAAATATAGTATTGAGACTGTCCGGTTTCCCCTCATGCCTTCATCGTAGGCATGGTACGCATCCCATCCCACCCCAACTGCAGCCCCGGCAAAACCAATCCAACGCCCTCTGACAGCCAGCTTCTTGCCCATTTCCAGCCATTCCGCCTTCGGCGGCGAGCGCATGATGCGCCGGACAATTACGTGCGTCGGCGCCTTCTCCAGCACGACGCCAGTCTGCTCGGCAAGGGTCCCGGCCATGGACACCAGGCCGCCGACCAGCTTGATTCCTCTTTCGGGTTCGTCGAACTCGCCCGCTGCGCGGAACGATTGCGTGGCGTGATAGAGTGCCAGTCCCTGCAGGATGCAGGCGACCGCCCCGACATTCACGAAGCGTGAACCCAGGACCGCCTTGACTTGCCGCACCCCAGGCACGTCATTGGCGGTACGCAGTTTGAGGGCGCTCAGTTCCGGAATGCGCTCCAGGTCCTCTGTCTTGAACCACACCAATCTGGCGGTTTGAGCCATGCGCTTGGCCGCGCGTCCGAGTGCCACGGCGTCCTCGCGCCGTCGGGTGCGGTCCAGTTGCTTGTACAACTCCGGATTCACTGTGGAGAGATCGTTCAGCACGACCGCGCGGATTTGCATGACGCTGGCCGTCGGGGCGATCAGGCGCACGCCGCCTAGCAGGCTCATCCCGTACAAGGCGAGCCTGGCCGATGCCGAACTGAAGCTGTTTGCAAGGGTCGGGATGATCTGGTCGGCCAGTATCCAGGTCAGGCGCGGTACCAGGCCCATCTTCGCTAGGGCTTCGGGAAGAGTGAGGCCCTTTGCCATGGAGTCCATCTTGTCGAGACCGCTCTTCAGGATGCCGAAGATGGCGGCATAGCCCTGGTCGGTCGGGTCCGGCACCGTGTCGATGATGGGCTTGTGGTCCAGCAACAGGGCGCGCGCAAGCAGATTGCTGTGGTTCTCCGGATTCGCCTCGTTGAACCAACGCTGGATGACCCGACGGCATTCCACGGTGTCGAGCGCGTTCTCCAGGCAGCGCGTCAGGGATTCGTTGTAGACATAGCCGTGCGGCAGGTCCATCTTGTCATGCCGGTATTGCATGTAGGAAGCAAGCTGAGGACTCATGAGCCACTGTGCGAGCGAGGTCGCAATGGGTGCCAGCACGTCCTCGTTGAGGGCCTTCAGTCTGGGACTCAGGTCCTGGTGGCGCTTGCCTGGCGTGAGTTCGTCTTCGTAGGGTTTCCAGGCGGCGTCACTGGCGGCTTTCTTGCGGGCAAGTCGCGTGGCTTCACGCTCCGCATCTTCGCGCTTCCATCGCTCGGCCGTCGCTTTTCCATTAAACAGAACCGACATGAGTTCGTAAGCCGGAAATCCATCCGGCGTGGTCTTCATGCGCTCAGCCTCGGCCGCCGCGGCCTCCGCCTCTTTCGTGTGCTGCGCCTCGGCGTTGGCCCGGATGTTCTTTTCGAGCGTATCCAGGAACAGATCTGTTGCCTTGTCCCAGATGACGCCGTTGTTTGCCTTAGCGTGCAGCTTGGGATTGGTCAGGATGCCCAGGTCTTCAGTGATTGCGAGCGGATCATTGAACGCCAGCATCATCGCCTTGCCGGGGGACACGATCTCCATCCGATCCGCAAGCATCGAACCGCTTATGGGGCCAATCGGAGCAATCTCGCCCAGGTTAATGGTTCCGGGTGGTGTGGCGCTCAGATGCCGGAATGCTTGTTGCTGCGCTTCGGGCGTCATGGCGAACGATGCCACGCGCTTGTTGATTTCCGTCGCGCGGCCGGCGTGTGGCTGGTTCTGGTTGCCCATCCAGGCGGCCACGTCGAGGCATTGCATATGCGCCCTGCGCACATCGACTTTGTGCTTGTTGTCGTTCAGTTGGGCCTTGGTCCAGGCCACATGCGAATAGGCGTACCAGACACGCGTCGCGTGCGCGGGATCGGGAATGGTGAAATACAGGGATTCAAGGCTGTGGTGCGAACTAACACAGCAACTGAACGCCTCCGGGACTTTGGCTGGGCCAGGATTCTCCGGTATGACCTTCCACAGGTGACCGCCCTTCATGACCACATAGGCATCCCACATTTGCATGGCTTCATGGAAGACGTACAGGAAGCCGGGGCGCATCGTGCGAAGGATGTACTGCACCCCGCTGCCGAGCTGGGCAGGGGCGTTCTCGATCCTGAAATTCCCTGAGAGCGGCGGCGCCCCGTTCTTGTCCTCGGGTCCGACGACGGCGTACCGGACCGGCAGCACGGCCAAGCCGGGCGCATGATGGCAAAAATTGCACGCCTTCACCGGTTTGGATGAACATTCCAGCGTGCTGTCAACCTTATACATGACCATGGTGGCGTTCCGATGAGATTTGCCTGGCGTGCTGCGCCATGATTTTCATGAGTTCCCAGTCGTCGCTGGACAGCGATCCCAGTGCCTGGCGCAGCGTCATTTCGCCTGCGGCCACGGCGGGCCATGCGGCCTGCAGTTTCGGTTGGTCTTCGAACGGCTGCCCAAACGCCGCGACGTGTGTGGCGTAGTGACGGCGATCCGCCGGCAGGGTCAGATGCAGCACTTCGTCGGCGTGCCGCAAGGCGCGGTCCACTGTGCGGGCCTGTGCCAGGGACGGCTTGTTGCGCCCGGCAATGCGTGTCAGGACCTGCGCAATATCGGCGGTTTGCTCGACGGTGGGCCACTGCCTGGCGTCTGGCCACCAGGGTCGCGGCAACGTCGGCGGTGCCTCCGCCAGCGTCGGTCTGGCGAACTGGTACCAATCGCCCGCCCAGGCGAAGCCCCACGACTCGCTCGGGCCAAGGAGCGCATGGAGTTGGACGGGACGCAGCAGCCACGTCATGTGCGCAAATACGCGAGGGTCGTAGAAGCGCCACAGCGCGTGTCCGCCGGCATGGTCGGTACCGGTGAGGCAGGACGCCAGATGGCTGCTGACTTCCTGGACAGGGGCGACGCTCTGCAGCCACGCGCAGATGAGGGGCGGATCTCCACGCGCGGCTTCATCCTGGGCCACGTTCAATAGCATCTGCCGGTCTGCCGGCGACACGGTGGCCAGCTCTACCACGGCGGGCATCAGGTGTGCGTTGTCGCCGATGCCGGCGGGCAAGCACTGATGTAGCGTCAGGGCAGACAGATCCGCGAGGGTGGGATCGTGATTTAGCGGATCGAGCACCAGGTAACCGTCGCCCCAGGCCTGCGGCCAGGGCAGTTGGGTCAATGGGTTGCCGATGGGTGCGGCCATGTTCGTCCTCAATGCAGAGGCACGGCACCGGCGCCGGATGCCGCCGCTCCCGCCGCCAGGTGCGAGCAGATCTTGGTGGTGGGCATCGTATAGGGAGCATTCTTTGGCCCGGTGAGCGACTTGCTGGCCGAGAACACAATCCACTTGCCCGTCGAAATGTTCTCGATGCCCTCCGGCGTGATGCGCAACTCGTTGCCTTCGACATTGACCCGAACGCCTTTCTTGCCGCTGATCTCCACCCAGTCAGTTGTGGACAGCAGGCGCAGCACCTTCTGTGCGATCACATCGACGTCATCCGACTGGGCCTGCACCTCCACCTTGCCCTTGGCCGAATACAGCTTGATCCCGTCGCGCTGGACGAAGAGCGAGAAACGGTCGCTGATCGTGGCGTACATGCCACCGCCGCAGGAGAATGAGAGGTGCTGGCCGCTGGTCAGCGCAATGTGTTCGCCGCTGTAAAGGTGCGTGGATCCCGGCGCGGTGGTGGCGATGCCCGCCCGGCTGGCAACGGTGATGTGCGGCTCGGTGAATTCCCCCAGCTTGCCGCCGCCCTTGACCGCATCGGCCTGGCTGCGCAAAGTCTTGGCAACCTCCTGCTGCTGCCCGGTCTGGGCCTGGGCATTGACCGCGCTCTGGGCGAGCGAATCCGCCAGGGTCAGGGCTTCCATGAACACATGGATGACATCCTCCACGTTCATGGCGTTGCCCTCGGCCCGTTCGCGCGGGTAGGTGGTTAGCAGCATGCCCAACGCCGCGCGTAGCGCGGCATGTCCATCGGTGCGCGCCTCCAGCCCCTCACCACGCTTGTCGCGGCGTCCCTGCACGTCAGGAATGCCGGTGATGTACCCCATGCTGATCTGCGACTGCAGGTGGTCCGATGCGAGCTGCGCCTGGATTTTTCCCTTGGTGTCGTCCAGCACCAGGTGGTTACTACGACCACCATCGTGCTCGCGGCTGCGAATGCCGGTGAGAGCGAGCTGGTCCGGCAGCTGCCATGGCGGCATGTTGAGGCTGTTCGGCACCGCCCCCATCACAATGGGCTTGTCCGGATCGCCGCCGTCCAGGAACATCACCAGAACTTCGCTGCCGATACGCGGGATGCTGATCTGGCCGTACTGTGAGCCCGCCCACGGCGTGGCCACGCGCACCCAGCAGGACATCTTGTTGAAGCGGTCCCACGGAAACTGGACGCGGACGCGCCCATACTGATCCGGCCACACGACATGGCTGTCTTCCGGCCCGACCACGGTCGCGCTTTGCGGCCCAGCGACCACCGGCCACGGGATGCTCAGCGCCGGACGGAAGACCTCATGGGTGGGGTGGCACTCGAACTCGACGCGGCAATGCCAGCGCTGGCCCTCGCCGGAGGCCTCGGCCACGTCTTCCAGCCTGAGGTTGGCGCCAAGCACCACGTACTCGCGGTTGGCCGCCTGCTGGGGGTGTCCCTTCACATTCATGGTGCAGCCTGGCACCACCGCGCGCAGGTTGCCGGTGCCAAAGCAGCGCAGGCCACGCGAACGGATTTCCTCCATGCGGATGCGGGCGATCATGTCGCCTTCGTCCCACGGGCGGTTGTCCGTGGCCGGCTGGGCATGCTCGCTGGGGAAGTCGTACACCTCCTGGTGCAGCGCGCCAGTGTTCAGGCCCGTGTCCCGCGGGTCCGAACTGCTGGCGCTCAGGTTGCCGCGCGGCTGGGTGAAGCTGTAGGCATTGGTCGTGTACTTGCCTGCGACCACGGCATCGACAACCGAGAACGCATCGAGGTGTTCCTGGTCGACCCTGACGCCAGGCGGATGGATTTCCAGCACCTGGTACGCCTCGCTCGGCATGCTGAAATAGCCACCGACGTGATCGACCAGAACCAGGCGGTGCTTGCCGTCAGAATGTTCGAAGAACCACGATATGCCCCAGTGCTGCATGAGGCGGGCGATGAAGGTGTAGTCGCTCTCTTCGCACTGGGTGCGGTAGACCCGCCTGGGGTATTTCGCCACGTCGAGCCTGCGCTCAACCGGAAAGGAGTATGCAGACAGGACCTCTTCGATGATCTCGATGTCGGTGCGGTTCTCGAAGACGCGGCTGTCCCGGTTCTGGGAGGCGATCCACAGCCAGGGACGCAGGGTCAGTCCGTAGACAAAGTGCCGCCCTTCGGCGCGCAGGTAGCGGGCGCGGTCCACTATGCCGCTGATCTCACGCGTGCCGGCACCCACGCCGCCTGCCATCCCGGTGCCCATGCCATCCAGTTCGATGCGAACGGTCAGCTCGCGCCCGTTCATCTCGCGCAAGTCGAAGTTGCCTTCCGGGCCGTGGAAGTTGTAGGCCTTGTCCGGCGTCTTCAGTTCGATGTCGTATTCGAACAGGCCGCAGACGCCTTCCTTGCCATCCAGGCGTACGAAGGTAAAGGGGGACTGTCCGAAGAGTTCCGGCAACGCCGGACCAGACACGGTGACGGTGCGGGAGGAAAGGAACGGCGGTCGGTTATCCAAGTGCAGCACTCCGTAGCGTTGAACTTTCTCTTGCCGCAGAAGCACCAGTGTTCCGGTGCTTTGCTTCTCGCGTCATTTGCATGACCGTCAAGAAGATGCGTTCGTCGCGTACGGTAGCCGTTATGCGTTGAGGAAGGAAGGTGGATTATTCAGATATCGCCATTGTTTTCGATTGAATGAGAATTCCAATAGAAATTAAGGGATGTCCTATATCAATCTCGTATCGCCATGATCTATAGGGTCGTTCCGTGCGATTTCGTTCGCCTTGTGAAGCGCGAAGAGTAAGCACAAAGGAAAATGACCCGACACGAGCGACAGCCCGGGATGCGTTCTAGAGATTGGCGCCTTCCCCCACTTTGCGGGGAGCGCCACGGGACAGGTGGCAGCCCGCCCCGGGTCTCCGTAGCCTCAGCCGCTTGGCCTCAGCGCCGCATGAACGGGCAGCAGTCCGTTTCAGAACCGATGCCGCAACCCCACGCTCACCGACTTCGCATCATCCCCGCTACCCGGATCGATCACGATGCTGTTGTTGCTCACGCTGCCGCCAGGGCTGTTATGCACCAGCACCGCCCGCACATAGGCGGTGGTGCGCTTGCTCAGGTCATGGTCCCACCCCAGCGTCACCGCCAGCGGCCGCTGGCCGCCGCCCAGGATCTGGCGCTTGAGTGCGGCGGCCTTGAAGGTGTCGCGCTGCGTCACGTTCCAGCTGAAGGTCACGCCGTAGTGGCGTGCCGAGCGGGTCTCGGGCCGGTCGCTGCTGGCGGCGCTGTACAGCAGGCCGATTTCCACCGGCTTGAAGCGATAGGAGCCGCCGACGAAATGGTTGGAAGTCAGCGTCGGTTCCACCGGCACGTTGGCGCCCGAATACATCCCCTGGTAGGAGTAGAACGCGTAGACGTTGCCGGCCTCGTAGGTCGCATTCATGCCGAAGTTCAGCCCTGAGCGCGCCGACCCCGGCACCTCGCCCGGCGCCACCGCTGCGCCGAAGGAAAAGCCGCCCCACTTGGGCGAGAAATACTGCACGGCGTTGTCGAAGCGGGCGCCGTAGGCCACGTGCCCGGTGCCCTGCGATGCAGTCGCGCTCAGCAGGTTGAACGGCGACACCGCGCCATTGAGCAGGAACGGATCCAGCCGCAGCAGCGCATAGAACGACGGCGTGTACTGCCGCCCCAGCCGGAACTCGCCCCAGTTGCCCGACAGGCCCAGATAGGCCTGCCGCCCGAACAGCCGGTTGTTGCCGAAGAACTCGGTGCCGTTGTCGATATTGAAGCCCGACTCGACCAGGAAGTTGGCCTTGAGCCCGCCGCCCAGGTCCTCGATGCCGCGGATGCCCCAGCGCGACGCGGCCTGCTGGCCTTCGCGCATGCGCACCACGCTTTCCGAGCCCCTGGCGTATTCGATCGATGCATCGACCACCCCGAACAACTGCATCGTGCCCGCCACGGCATTGCCCGCGGCCAGCGCCGCACCCATCACCATCCACTGTCTTACCTTCACGCTGCCTGTCTCCCGTTGTTGTTGTGGTCCAGCCTTACTTCGCCTGCAGCCCCGCCACCTTCACCACCTCGCCCCACGCGGCCAGGTCGGCGCTGACCAGCTTGCCCAGGTCGGCCGGGCTCGACGGCGCGGCCGGCTGCAGGTTCATGGCGGTGAATTTCTCGCGGTCGCCCGGTGTCTGCAGAATGCGATTCACCTCGGCGTTGAGCCGGTTGACGATCGGCGCGGGCAGGCCCCTGGGGCCGAAGATCGCGACCCAGCTGGCTTGCTGGAAGGGCACGCCCTGCTGCGACATGGTCGGCACGTCCGGAGCCGTCAGCAGGCGCTCCGGTCCGGAGATCGCAATGCCCCGTATGCGGCCGGACTTCAGGTGCGGGACCGACGAGATGGCGTCGGTGATGCCGACGGTGACGTGGCCCGCGGCCAGGTCGTTGCTGCACTGGGTGGCGGTCTTGTAGGGGATATGGCGCAGGTGGATGCCGGTCTTGGCCTTCAGGTATTCCATGGCCAGGTGGCCGCCCGAGCCCACGCCCCAAGAGCAGTACGCCAGTTCCGTCTTGCTGGACCTGGCGTAGGCAATCAGCTCCTGCAGGCTGTGCACCGGCACATTGGCGCTGACCGCGAGCAGGTTGCCGCCGGGCTGGCTGGGGCGTGCGATGGGGGTGAAGTCCTTGATCGGGTCATAGGGCAGCGACGGCGTGGTCCACGGGTTCACCGTCATGGTCGCGGCATAGGTGAACAGCAACGTGTAGCCGTCGGGCGCGGCGCGCGCCACGGTCTCGTTGGCGATGATGCCGTTGGCGCCGGGGCGGTTGTCGACCACCACCGGCTGCCTGAGCGCGGCGGTCAGGCGCTCGGCCACCAGCCGTGCCGTCTGGTCGGTGACGGTGCCCGCGCCCGAGGGCAGCACCATGCGGATGGGCTTGCTGGGGTACGGGGCCTCGGCGTGCGCGCTGGCGGCGCCCGCCAGGGCCAGCGCCGCGGCCAGGGCTGCTGTGCGCGTGGCACAAGCCCTGCGGGCGCCAGTGTGCTGGCTGCTCATATTGCTGTCTCCGTTGCGGCGCATTGGCCGCGCATGCCGGTGCGTTGCCGGCGTGTCATGGGTGGGCGCACCGGGCAGCGGCCCGGGCGCCCTGGCTGAACCGGCTCAGGCTTGCGCCTGCGCCGCGTGATCGAGTGCCGCCAGCCGTTCGTAGTGCCAGTCGGCATCGCCGAACAGGTTGGCGTGGGCTGCCAGGCGCTTGTAGCAGTGGCCGATTTCCATCTCGTCGGTCATGCCCACCGCACCGTGCAGCTGCACCACGTCTTCGCCGAGCGCGCGCCCGGCATCCGAGACAAAGGCCTTGGCATGGGATACCGCGCGCATGCGCGCCACCGCATCGCCATGCAGGGCGTTGGCCGCCAGCTCGGTGATGGCGCGTGCCTGCTCGACGCTGACATAGAGGTCCACCAGCCGGTGCCGGATCACCTGGTTGGCCGTCAGCGCGCGGCCGAACTGCTCGCGCGTCACCAGGTAGTCGCGGGTCAGGTCGAACGCGCGCGACATGGTGCCCACGGCTTCGGCGCAGGCCATCACCGTGGCCTGGTCGATGGCGGCTTCCACCAGCGGCCAGGCGCCGTCCACCGGGCCGATGCGCGCGCTGTCCGGCACGGTCGCGCGGCGCAGCGTCACGCTGGCGGTCTGGCGGCCGTCGTAGGTCGGCAGCGCATCGACGCTGATGCCGCGCATGTCGGCCGGCACCGCGAACAGTGTCAGGCCGTCGCGGTCGCGGCGCTGGCCGCCGCTACGCGCCAGCACCAGCAGCACCGCGGCGCTGCCGCCGCCCAGCACCAGGGTCTTGCGGCCGTCCAGCGTCCATTGCCCCGGCTCATGCTGTTGCGCGGTGGTGCTGATATCGAAGGCGTCATAGCGTCCCTGCGTTTCCCATGCGGCCAGCGCCAGCATCGCGCCACCCTCGGCCATCGACGCCGCGATCGCGGCGTGGGCGGGATCGCCGCAGGCGGCCAGCAGCGGCGCGCACAGCGCGGCATTGGCCAGCCAGGGCTCGGCAGGCTGGGCGCGGCCCAGTTCCTCGGCCAGCAGGGCCTGGTCCGCGGCATCGCCCAGGCCGCCGCAGGCTTCGGGCAGCCCCACGGCCAGCCAGCCCATTTCGGCAAACGCCTGCCAGTGCTTGCGCGAGAAGCCATCGGGCTCGGCCAGCGCCGCGCGGCGCTGCTCGAAGCCGTAGCCGCGTTCGACATAGCGCCGCACGCTTTCCTGCAGCATGCGGCGATCGTCCGTTGGATCGCTCATGTGTTCAGTTCCTTGTCCTGGGTTGCGGGCACGATTGGAGCCACTACAGGCCCAGCACCTGCTTGGCCAGCAGTTCGTGCTGGATCTCGCTGGAGCCGCCGGCAATGGAGTAGCCGCGGGTGACGAAGCGGCGCGCCGATGCCGCCGCGGCGTACGCCGACTGTCCCGCTTGCGGCACGGCGGGCTCGAAGTGCGCGGCGCGGTCATAGGCCAGCGTGTCCGGCCCCAGCGCATCGACCGCCAGGTTCTCGATGTCCTGGATCAGCCGGCTGCCCAGCAGCTTGAGCATGCCGGTCTCCGGCCCCAGCGTTTCGCCGGCGCGCGCCCGCTTGCGAAAGCGCAGCACGGTTGCAGCCAGCGCTTCGAGCCGCACCTCCAGCGCGCGCATCCGGCGTGCAAACCACGGGCGCTGCGACAGCGGCTGGCCGCCCTCCTCCAGCTCGTTGCCGATGGCGCGCACCTTGGCCAGGCGGCGGCGGTTCTCCGCCACGCGCGCCAGGTTCAGCCGCTCATGCTCGAGCAGGGACTTGGCGATGGTCCAGCCGGCGTTCTCCTCGCCGACGAGGTTCTGCACCGGCACTTCCACCTCGTCGAAGAACACCTGGTTGAACAGGTGCCAGCCATGGATGCCCACCAGCGGCCGCACGCTGACGCCGGGGCTGCGCATGTCGATCAGCAGGAAGCTGATGCCCCGCTGCGCGCGCGCCTCGGTATCGGTGCGCACCAGGCAGAAGATCCAGTCCGCGTACTGCGCGTAGGAGGTCCAGATCTTGCTGCCGCTGACCACGTAGACCTCGGTGCCGTCGGGCCGCGTCTTGCGCACCGCACGCGTCTTCAGCGAAGCCAGGTCGGAGCCGGAGTTCGGTTCGGAATAGCCCTGGCACCACCAGTGCTCCTGGTTCAGGATGCGCGGCAGGAAGTACTGCTGCTGCGCCGGCGTGCCGTAGCGGATCAGGATCGGGCCGATCATCTCGAAGGTGATGCCGCCGCTCTCGGGCGCGTGCGCCAGCACCAGTTCTTCCTGGAATGCGGCGCGGCGCTCGGCGCTCCAGTTGCAGCCCTGCCATTCAGCCGGCCAGTGCGGCGCCAGCCAGCCGCGTTCGGCCAGCCGGCGCTGCCAGTCGACCAGCTCTGGCTTGCTGAGTTCCAGTCCGAGGCGGACTTTCTCGCGCACGGCATGGGGCAGCGACCGGGCGACGAACTCGCGCACCTCGCGGCGGAAGTCCTGCAGCGACGCGTCGTCGTCGGTGGTGATGGAATCTGTCATGGAAATATCGGTCCTCAGGAATTCTTGTCGCGCGCAGCAGATGCCATGCGCCTCGTCGCGGCGCGCATGCCGCCCTTGATCGCAGCCACGCCACCAGCCGGAAAACCCCCGATGGTGGCGGCCAGGCCGCGCGCGCGGTCCAGCACCTCGGCGTCTTCGACCAGTTCGGTGGCAATGCCCAGGCGCAGCAGCTCCGGCGCGGGCACGCGGTCGCCAAGCAGGCACAGGCGCGCGGCCACGGCCTCGGAATGGCGCAGCGCCAGCCAGTCGGCATTGCGCGGCGCGGCCATGCCCAGGCGGATCTCGCCGATCTGCAGGAAGGCCCCGGCGCCGCACACCAGCAGGTCGCCGGCCAGCGCCAGCGCCGCGCCGCCGTTGATGGCATGGCGCTCCAGCGCCACGATCCATGCCTTGCGGCTTTGCAGCAGGCCCAGGTGGACGCGCTCCCAGAGCGGCGCAAACGCGGCCAGCCCGCCGCGCTCCGCCTGCAGTGCCTGCAGGTCCAGGCCGGAACAGAAGGCGCCGTCGGCGCCGCGCAGCAGCACGGCGCGCACGCTGTCGTCGGCGGCCAGGGTCTCGATGGCGTCGCCCAGCGCGCGTGCCAGCGACATGTCGACGGCATTGCGGCGGGCCGGGCGGTTCAGCACCACCTCGGCCCAGCCGGCATGGCGCTGCAGCAGTACAGGGGATTGGGGGGTGTTCATGCGGGCTCCTGCCGGGCTTGTTCCACGCCGATCGCGCCGGCGCGGGCCATGGTGTGAATCTCCGCGGCGCTGAAGCCGAGCTCGGCCAGCACCTCGGTCGTATGCTGGCCGAGGCGCGGCACCGCGGGCATCGCGCCTGCCGGCATGCTGGCCATGGTGAAGGGCAGTCCCGGCAGCTCCAGCTGGCCGCCCTCGCCGTCGTCAACGGCTTGCAGCACCCCACTGGCGCGCACGTCGGGGCTCGCGTTGACCTGGTGGTAGTCGCGCACCACGCCCACCACCACCTGGTGGCGCTCCAGCAGCGTGCGCGCGGCGTCGCCGCTGAGGTGGCGCATGGCGTCGTGCAGGATGGCCAGCAGCGCCGGGCGGTTCTGCACGCGCAGCGCGTTGCAGGCAAAGCGCGGATCGTGCGCCAGCGCCGGCTGGCCGATGGCCTCGCACAGGCGCGTCCAGTGCTCGTCGAGATAGGCCGACAGCACGATATGCCCGTCCGCCACCGCGATCACATCCGCGGCCGGCGCGGCCTTGGGCTGGCTGTTGCCGCTGCGCACCGGCAGCGCGCCGGAGCACTGGTACTCGGCCCACAGCTGGGCCTGCATCTGCACGCCGACCGACAGCAGCGAGGTCTCGATGGTCTCGCCGGCGCCGGTGCGCTCGCGCCGGAACAGCGCCGCCAGGATGGCGTTGCCGGTCGCCAGCGCGGTGGCCGCGTCGATCAGCGCAAAACCGGCCTTCAGCGGCTGCCCGCCGGCCTCGCCGGTGACGGACATCATGCCGCTCTCGGCCTGCGCGGCAATATCCAGCCCGGGGCGCGTGCGCGACGGCCCACGCGTGCCGAAGCCGCTGATGGAGGCATGGATCAGGTCGGGACGCGCCGCGCGCAGCGTGGCGGCGTCCAGCCCCAGCGCTTCCATCACGCCGGCGCGGGTGTTGTGCAGCACCACGTCGCTGGCCAGCGCCAGCCGCCGTGCGGCGTCCAGCCCGCCGGGCGTGCGCAGGTCCAGCGCTATGCCGCGCTTGCCGCGGTTGTAGGCCAGGTACATCGGGCTCTGCGGGCTGGTGCCGTCAAAGCGCCGCGCGCTGTCGCCGCGCAAGGCCTCCACCTTGACCACGTCGGCGCCCAGGTCGGCCAGCATCATGGCCGCGCCCGGCGCCGCGATGAACTGCCCGAACTCCGCCACGCGTATGCCTGCCAGCGGCAGGTCTTGCCGGTTCGTCATGCGATGCCACTCCTCGAAGATGCCGGCGCGGCCGGCGGTTTGCGACGATGTGGAGCGATCATGCGTTGGCACGGCGCATCACGGCAGATGCTAAAACTGCCTCGGTGCAAACCAATGGTTAGCACCCTGGGGTTATCCCGAACCCGCCGGAATGCCGCTATGCTGTGCGCCCAGTGCGTCGTTTGAGTGGAGCCAAATCCATGCGTCTGAGCCAAGTCCAGGACTTCATCGCCGTGGCCGAGCACGGCAGCATCCGCGCCGGGGCCCGTGCGCGCGACGTGTCGGCACCGGCACTGACCAAGAGCATCCGCCAGCTGGAAGAGGAGCTGCATGTGCCGCTGCTGACCCGCACCACCCGCGGCGTGGTGCTGTCGCGCTACGGCGATGCCTTCCTGCGGCGCGCGCGGCTGATCGCCACCGAGGCCCGCAAGGCCAGCGAGGAAATGGCGCAGATGCTGGGCGCGCGCAACGGCGTGGTGCGCGTCGGCACCACCCGCGGCCCGGCGCATGTGCTGCTGCCCGCGGTGGTCAAGCGCTTTCGCGTCCAGCACCCCGACGTGCTGGTGTGCATCGACAGCTGGGGCTACCCGACCCACCTGGACGAACTGCGCTCGGGCGTGATGGACATGGCAGTCAGCCCGGTCCCGGATGAGGGCATCGAGCGCGAATTCACCTGCGAGCCGCTCTACAACAACGACTCGGTCGTGATGGCGCACCGCGAGCATCCGCTGCGCAACGCCCGCAGCCTGCGCGAACTGATCGGCTCGGACTGGATCCTGACCGGCCAGCGCATGCACGGCCCGGGCGCCGCCATCCTCGATGCCTTCCGTGAACGCGATCTGCCATTGCCGCGCGTGGCAGTGCGCTGCGACACCATCGGCATGATCGAGCACCTGATGCAGGACCGCCACCTGCTGTGCATGCTGCCGCGCCAGATGGTGGCAGGCCGGCTGGCCGCCAATGGCCTGGTGCCGTTGCCGATCGAGGACAAGCTGCCCAGCCACACCGTCAGCCTGATCTACCGCGCCGATTCGCCGATGACGCCGGTGGCGGCGCAGTTCGCCACCTTGCTACGGCGTGAAGTCCACTATCTGTCCAACCTGCCTGACAGTCCGCTGCGCCGACTTGACTGAAGGCAGCCGCTACCGCAGCGCGCGCCGGCGGGGAACTCCCTGCACCCGCGCGGTGCTAACCAGCGGTTTACACATGAAATTCCAAAACCTCCGCCGGGCCGCACCGGCGCTTGGTTTGCGGCCGGTTCGCCGCATCCCGGCGGGATTTTCCCCAATCCCCGGGATGCCCCTTCTTGCGTGACAGTTGCGCTGGACGCGACCTGGTTCGCGGAGGAGGCAAGCATGCAGGACATTGAGGACCGGCCGGCCGCACTGGTCACTGGCACAGGAATCGAAAGCGTCGGCGACGGCGTGTGGTTGCTGCACGGGCAAGGGCAGAGCTTTGTCGCAGACGTGGGCGGCGGCCTGCTGGTGGTCGACAGCGGCCCCGGCGGGCGCGTCACGCGCGGCATGATCGAGGCGCTGCGCACGCAGACCTGGCTGCCGGTGCTGGCCATCTGCTACAGCCACGGCCATATGGGCTACAACGCCGGCCTGCAGCAATGGCTGGACCACGCCGCAGCGCGCGGCGAGCCCGCGCCACGCGTGCTGGCCCACGTCAACGTGCTGGCGCGGCAGGCGCGCTACCGCGAGACCCAGCGCATGCAGGAGCGCATGGCAGAGATCCAGTTCCGCCAGCCGGCCGGCGCGCTGGCGGGAAAGCTGGTCCACATCGAACCCACCGAGACCTTCGCCGATGGCCTGACGCTGGGCCGGGGCGAGCGCCGCGCGGAAATCCTGTGGGCGCCGTCCGAGACCGACGACGCCGTGGCGGTCTGGCTGCCGGGCCGGCGCCTGCTGTACGGCGGCCCCGCGGTGATCGATTCGATCCCGAACATCGGCACCCCCTTCCGCACCATGCGCGACACCGTGCGCTGGGCCGATACGCTGGAACGATTGGCCGGGCTGCAGCCGCGCACCGTGGTGCGAGAGTTCGGCGCCACGCTGCAGGGCGAGGACGAGTGCCAGCGCGTGCTGTGCCAGACCGCCAGGGCCCTGCGCTGGCTGCGCGCGGAGGTGGTGCGGCTGATGAACGCCGGCTGCAACGAACGCCAGGTGCTGGCCGCGCTCAAGCCGCCGGCGGACCTGTTCGACCAGCCCTGGATGCGCCCCACCTATGGCGACCCCAGCTACATCGCGCGCGACATCTACCGCTCTGAGAACGGCTGGTGGGACCGCAATGCCACCACGCTGCATCCAGCCGCGCCTCAACAGGCGGCCGCCGAGATCGCCGCGGCCGTGGCCGACCATGGCGCACTGATCCGCCACGCGCAGGCCCTGGCCGCGCGCGGCGACACGCAACTGGCGCTGCACGTGATCGACGTGCTGGCGCTGGCGCCCGATGAAACGCCCACCGTGCGCGAGGCCCGCCAACTCAAGGCCGCCTGGCTGCGCCAGCGCGCCACGCAGATCCGCAGCTATGTGTCGCGCAGCCTGTACGGCGCGGCCGCCGACGCGCTGGAAAGCGACGCGGCGGACAACTTCGGCATGCACTAGGGAGACGCCATGCCCCGAGCAATGAACCCGGCTCCGACAGAACTGCCTGGCAACGCGCGCCGGCGCGACGTGCTGCGCGCGCTTGCCGCACTTGGTCTTGGTGCTGCGGCCGGCCCGCTATGCGCCAGCAATGCCTGGCCCGCCAAGCCCATCCGGCTGGTGGTGCCGGCCCCGCCCGGCGGCGGCACCGACCTGTTCGCGCGCGCGCTGGCCGCATCGCTCGGCAAGGCGCTGGGCCAGACCATCGTGGTCGACAACAAGCCCGGCGCGACCGGCATCATCGGCAACGATACCGTGGCCAAGGCCAGCCCCGACGGCTACACGCTTCTGTTCACCTATGCCGCCACGGTGGTGATCAACCAGACCCTGCAGCCCAGGCTGCCCTATGACGGCCTGCGCGACCTGTTGCCGGTGGCGCAGGTCGGCGCTGGCGGCAATTTCCTGGTGGTGACGCCGGACTTCCCGGCGCGCACGCTCAAGGAGCTCGTCGCCCACGTGCTCAAGCGCCCGGATGCATACGACTACGGCTCATGGGGCATCGGCTCGGGCGGCCACCTGACCATGGAAGCCCTCAAGATGCAGACCGGCATGAAGCTGCGCCACGTGCCGTACAAGGGCGTGGCGCAGATCCTGACCGACATGCAGGGCGGCGTGGTCAAGGTGGCCTTTGTCGATACCTCGTCGTCGCTGCCGCTGATCCGCGCCGGCAAGCTGCGCGCGCTGGCCATCAGCGGCACGCGCCGCGCGCCGGCCACGCCGGACGTGCCGACCATGACTGAACAGGGCTACCGGTTCGATACCGACAGCTGGTATGGCCTGTTCGCGCCGGCCGGCACCAGTGCCGCCATCGTGCAGCGGCTCAATGCGGAAGTGACCCGCCTGCTGGCTGACGCGCCCATGCGCGAGCGCTTCCTGCAGCTGAACATGGGCATGGCGCCCGCCAGGAGTGCCGAGCAGTTCGCGCAGACCGTGCGCGACGACGTGGGCGTGTGGGGCAAGGTGATCCAGGCCAACCACATCACGGTCGACTGAAGACCACCGGGGGGCGCCGCGCTGGAGGGGCTTGCCGCATGAACCCTGGCGCTGCGCTTCAGTGCGAGAACAGCACCGGCACCGTCATCGACTCCAGCACCACCCTGGTCACGCCGCCCAGCACCAGCTCGCGCAGCCGGCCGTGGCCGTAGGCGCCCATCACGATCAGGTCGGCACCAAAGTCCGACGCTCGCGACAGGATCAGCTCACCGATGGCCAGGTCGCCACCGCCCGGGCCGTGCTCCACCTCAACTGCCACACCCTGTCGCTCCAGCACGTGCACGGCATGGCTGACCGGAGTGGCATCGGCACGCGGCTCCCTGGCGGCATGGGCGCCCAGCACCCGCGCGCGTGCCCCGGCCATCAGCGGCAGCGCGTCGTGCAAGGCACGCGCGGCCTCGCGGCTGCCGTTCCAGGCCACCAGCACGCGTGTGCCCACGGTGGCGAAAGCGCCGGAACAGGGCACCACCAGCGCCGGCCGGCCGCTCTCAAGCAGCAGCGCCTCCAACAGCTGCCGCGCCACCGGGCCTTCAGCGTTGTCGGCGTCATACTGGCCGGAGACGATCAGGCCGGCCTCGCGCGCCTCGCGCAGCGCCAGTGGCACCGGATCGCGCTCGACGGTGCGCCAGTCGCAGGCAACCGCCAGCTCGCGCGTGGCGGCCGCGAAGGCACAACGCATGTTCTCGCGCTGCAGCCGGCGCCGCTCCTGGTCTTCGGCCAGGCAGCGCTGGGCATTGTTCATGCGGTAGAACCAGCTGGGGTCTGGCACGCGCCCGGCCAGCAGGCCGATCAGCGGACACTGGCTGGCGGTGGCAAGGCGTGCCGCAACCTGCAAGCGCTGCATGGCCTGCCGGTTGCCGTCGAGATGGACCAGGATGCTGTCGTACGCCATGATGCCCTCGCGTCCGAATCTTTTGCTTCCAGTCTAGGCCGCGTCGCAGGCAATGCATGCCGACTTGCCGATCGCGCCAGCAACGGTGGTGCGCGGTGCGCCAGCGCCGGCACGAACCAGTCGACTTCCTCCTATATCGATGTCGGAACCTCACCGACGGCGAGCGTGCAGGCCAGCCACTAGTATGCATTCAGCAACCAGCACGCCCCCACGAATCCTGGTGCCGCAAGCGGCATCGTGGCCGCGGCTGCGCGCTGCGTGGACCGAGACCGCAAGCACAGGAGGAGCGCCATGGACCGCCGACAGTTTCTCAAGTGGGGAAGTTTCCTGACCGTCACCGTTGCCACCGGCGGGCTGAGCGCCTGCGGCGGCGGCGACGACCCGGAACCCGACACCGGCAATCCGGAAAATTTCAATTTCGTCCATGGCGTCGCCTCGGGCGACCCCAAGCCCGACAGCGTGGTGGTATGGACGCGGCTGGAAGGCAGCAATGGCAAGCGGCCGGTGGTGGTGCGGCTGCAGGTGTCGGCGCAGCCTGACTTCCCACCACCGAGCCTGCTGGTCAATCAACCGCTGATGGCCCTACCGGACTGGGACTACACCATCCGCAACAAGGTCACGGGCCTGAGCCCCGGCACCCGCTACTACTACCGCTTCCTGCTGGGCAACCGCCCCAGCACCGTCGGCCGCACCCGCACCGCGGCAGCGGCCGGCACGCCCTTGTCACAGCTGCGTTTCGCCTTTGTCAGCTGCCAGGACTGGAATGCCAACCACTGGGCCGGCATGGAAGAACTGGCGCAGCAGGACCTGGACTTCATCGTCCATGTCGGCGACTACATCTACGAGGCCGTCCCGGGCGGCTCGCGCGCCGGCAATGTGGAGGATCGCCACGGCGTGCTGCAACTGCCCAATGGCACCGCGCTGCCGGACGGCAGCGTCTACGCCACCACGCTGGACGACTATCGCTACCTGTACCGCAGCTATCGCACCGACGCGCGCCTGCAGGCCCTGCATGCCGCGTTCCCGATGATTGCGATCTGGGACGACCATGAATTCTCGGACAATTGCTGGCAGGACCGGCAGACCTACGACTCCGACGACGACCTGACGCCGCGCACCGCGCGCCGGCGCGCTGCCAACCAGGCGTGGTTCGAGTTCATGCCGGCCGATGTCAGCCTGGACGTCAACAACCCGTCGTTCCAGAACATCCAGATCTATCGCTCGTTCACCTTCGGCAATCTCGCCACCCTGCTGATGACCGACGAGCGCCTGTACCGCGCCGACCACATCATCTCCGAGCAAGCCACCGGCCGCGCAGTCGGCGCCCTGTACTTCGTCCCGGCCGAGACACTGGCTGCGGCCGAAGCGCAGAAGATTGCCGCCGCCGGCGGCACGCTGACACCGGTGTCGATGCTGGGCGATGCGCAGCGCGCGTGGTGGCAGGACCGCGTCGGCGCCGACGCCACCGCGTGGAAGCTGTGGGCCAACCAGTTGTCGCTGTTGCGCATGCAGGTGGATGTGATCCAGGCGGTGGCACGGCTGATCGCCAGGGCGCTGGTGCTGGCCAACAATTCCCTGTCCTCGCTGGAGAGCGCCATTGCCAATGCGCTGGCCGACGACCTGCGCGCGGCCAAGACCGCCGGCACCTATGCCAACCTGGCCTACACGGCGCTGCGCAATGTACTGGCGCAGGTCGGCATCGACAGCGCCACGTTCGATGCCAACATCAAGCCGCTGATCGAAAGCCGGTTGCCGGCCATCGCGCTGCTCGACCGCTTTATCCTCAATGCCGACCAGTGGGATGGCTACAACGCCGAGCGCAAGAACCTGATGGCGTTCCTGAAGAACAACGGCGTGCGCAATGTGGTGGCGCTGAGCGGCGATATCCACGCATTCTTTGCCGGCCAGGTGATGGACGACTACGATGCGGCGACGCCAGCGCCGGTGATGGTGGACCTGGTCACGGCCGGCCTGTCGAGCAACTCCCTGCTCAGTTCATTCCGCTCGATCGTCGACAACGACCAGGCCTTCGCCGCACTGCGTGAACTGGTCTACAGCGACGTGGGCAGCACGGTGGTGAACACCTTCGACACCACCTTGCGCACCTTCAACGCGTGGCTGCGCCATGCCGACTCCAACGCCGAGGGCTACACGCTGGTCACCCTGACGCCCGAGAAGCTGAGCTGCACCTTCCATACGCTCAAGCCGCTCGAGGGCGGCACGGCGCCGGCGCTACCTGCCACGGCGAGCACGCGGCTGCTGGAGGTGGCGGCGGGAACCGCGGATGTAAGCGTGACATAGCCACCCGGACGGACCGGCACGCCGGGCGCTCAGTAGCCCGCTTGCCGGTCCACCTGGTTCAACAGTTCACGCCCGTCGCGCGCGCGCCGCAGGTTCTCGATGCATTGCCGCGCCACCAGTTCGTACGAGGGGTCGGCCGCGATATGCGGCGTGGCCTCGATGCGGGGATGGTTCCAGACCGGATCGTCCGCCGAGGGCGGCTCCTTGGCGAACACATCAAGCGCCGCGCCGGCAAGGTGGCCTTCGTCGATCAGTGCGACCAGGTCTGGCTCGACCACATGCTCGCCACGCCCGACGTTGATCAGGAACGCCCCCTTGGGCAGCCGCGACAGCGTCTGGCGGTTCAGCATGCCCTCGGTGCGCGGCGTCAGCGGCAGCGTGCAGACCAGGATGTCGCTGTGCGCGAGCATGGCATCCAGCCCGTCGTCGCCGGTGAAGTCGGTCACGCCGGGCAGATGCTTGGCGCTGCGGCTCCAGCCGCTGACCGGGTAGCCGATGGCGGCAAACATGCGCGCCACCTCGCTGCCGATCTCGCCCAGCCCCAGCACACCCACGCGGCAGCGCGACACATCGCGCCCCGGGTGGCGCTTCCATTCGCCGCGGCGCTGCTGTTCGGCGTACCGGCCGAGCGCGCGGGTATGGCGCAGCGCCATCGCCAGCACGTAGTGGGCGATGCCGGCCTGCTGGCCGGGATCGACGATGCGCGTGACCGGCATGCCAGGCGGCAGGTCCGGCGCCGCCAGCAGCTTGTCGACGCCCGCGGTGGCAGCGCAGACCAGCCGCAGCTTCGGGTAGGCCGGCAGCACGCCGGGCTTCAGGCCCCAGGCGATGATGGCTTCGACCTGTTCCGCGACGGCGGCCTCGCGGCCGTTCCACACGGTGATGTCCGGCGCGGCTTCGCGCAGCGCGGCAGTGATGGGAACCGCCATGAACGACGGCAGGTGAACGAGGATGGCCATGGTCAGTTGCGGTAGTCAGGGTTGATGCGGTCGAGGCGGCGCAGCAGGCCCGGCCAGGCCAGGTTGGAGCCCTTGCCCTTGGTGGCCTGGCGCGCCTGCTGGCCCATGTTGGCGCTGGCGGCTTCGGGCACCATGGTCAGCGGCGTGCCGCCGCTTTGCGCCAGGATCTGGATGCGGCAGGCGGACTCGAGCGTGTACATGGTCAGGAAAGCATCGGATACCGTGCGCCCGCACGTCAGCAGGCCATGGTTGCGCAGGATCATCTGCTTGCAGCGGCCCAGGTCTGCCACCAGCCGCGCCTTTTCGTCCTCGCGCAGCGCCACGCCTTCATAGTCGTGGTACGCCAGCCCGGTCAGCGCGAACATCGACTGCTGCGAAATCGGCAGCAGGCCCGCCTGCTGCGCCGAGACGGCGACGCCGTGCGAGGTATGCGTGTGCATCACGCAGCCGACTTCGGGGCGCGCCTCGTGCACGGCGCTGTGGATGATGAAGCCGGCCGGGTTGACGTCATACGGCGTTTCCAGCACGGGCTGCCCTTCGTGGTCGACCTTGACCAGGCTCGATGCCGTGATCTCGTCGAACATCATCCCGTACGGGTTGATCAGGAACTGGTCCGGCGCATCGGGCACGCGTGCCGAGATATGGGTGAAGATCAGGTCGTCCCAGCCGAAGTGGGCGACCAGGCGGTACGCGGCCGCCAGGTCCACGCGCATCTGCCATTCGGCGTCGGAGACGCGGTCCCTGATTGAATCGACGAGATGGATTTGCGCCATATGCGTACCTCCCGGGGGCATGTGAGTCATTGAATCGATGCATTGTCCGGGCGCACCGCGCCAAAGTCTGTTAAGTATTGGACAATCTCGGCTCCAGCAGGAGAGCGATGTGAAGGCTGATGTGAAGAGTGGATCGAGAGCGGTGGAGCCGGCGCACACGCTGCCGCGCAGCGTGCTGGCCAGCGGCTGGCTGCGCAATGCGCCGCCGGGCGTGCTCGATGCCGTGGCGAACGCCGCACGCCGCCTGCGCTTTGGCGACGGCGAGATGATCTTCGCGCGCGGCGATCCGCCCACCTACTTCTGCATGGTGCTGTCGGGCCGGGTGCGCATGAGCCGGGTCAGCACGGGCGGGCGCGAGTCAGTGTACTCGGTGATCGGGCGTGGCCGCTGGTTCGGCGAGATCTCGCTGCTGGACGGCAAGCCGCGCACGCACGACGCCTTCGCCGTAGGCAATACGGAACTGATGGTGCTGAGCCAGCGCGACTTCCACCGCATCCTGGCCGCGCATCCGGAAGGCATGCAGCTGATCGTGCAGCAGATCTGCGCGCGCCTGCGCGTAGCGTTCGACCACGCGCAAAGCGCGGCGCAGGCGCCCATCGACGCGCGCATGGCGGCGCGCCTGCTGGAACTGGCCGACCGCACCGACCATGTCGTGCGCATCAGCGCTGAGGACCTTGGCGACATGGTCAACCGCTCGCGCCAGACCGTGGCCAAGTACCTGCAGGCGTGGGAAGACGCGGGCCTGATCCGCCGCGAGTACCGCCAGATCGAACTGCTGGACCCCGCGGCGCTCAAGCGATTGGCCCGGCGTTGACGGCCGCGCAAGATTTGCAGGCCGCGCGCGCAATTAACCTGCCCTGGCCGCAATGGCAAGGCTGGTTAACGACCGTTGCAAAATCAAACAGAATGTCAGGTGCTGCGGCGCTACAGTGACTGTTCCCTTGCCTGTAGGCGTTCTAGGAGGTACACGAATGAAGCAACATCTGGCGAAATCCCTGGTCGTGGCTGGCGCGATGATCGCGTCCTACCCGCTGTTTGCGCAGCAGGCTCAGCCCCTGCAGCCGAGCCAGCCGATGCCAATGACGCAGCCGATGCAGCCGATGCAATCCAGTCAGCCGGTGCAGTCCGCCCAGCCCGTGCAAGCCATGCCGTCGGCAGCGCCGTCGGCCCAGGTGGCACCCGCAGCGGGCGGCAGCTATGCCCAGGCTCCCATACAGGCGGCCCAGCCGGGCATGGCGCCGGCAGCCGCCGACCCGACCATGGCTGGCAGCCCCGCCTCGGCCGTGGACCCCGCCAGCATGAGCCTGGCCCCCGATGCGCTCGGCTCGCGCCTGGGCCAGCGCAGCGCGTTCCTCGACGGGGCCTGAGCTCCCGTCTCAGCGCAGGCCCGCATCGCGCGGGCCGCGCGCCACACTCGCCCCGCTTCCCCGGCTCGCGCCGCTTCAGGTCGCTGCGGCCGTCTGCCCCTGCTGCTGCAGCCACTCCAGGAACGCGCGCAGATGCAGCGGCTTGTCGGCATCGCGCGGCACCAGCGCATGATAGGTATTGCCCGGTGCGCGGATGGCGGCAAACGGCGTCGCAATGCGCCCGCCCGCGCGGTCCGTTTCCAGCGTCGGAAAGGTGCCGATGGCAAAGCCAAGGCTGTCCACCACCGCCTGCAGCGTGACAAAGAAATGGTCGAAGCGCAGCGTTCGCACCGGCAGCAGCGAGGCATGTCCCGCCTGCTGCAGCCACGATTCCCAGCTTCCCGGCCGGGTCTCCGTATAGAGGAAGACGCCCTCCACCAGGTCCTCTACACCTTGCAACGGCACCTGCTCCAGCATCGCCGGACTGGCGATCACCGTCTGGTACTCCGAAAAGATCGGCACTGACTCGAACTGTTCGCCACGTTCGAGGGTGCGCCGTATCGCCACGTCAAAGGTGCCATTGAATCCTGCCTCGTTGCTGAAGGCGGTCGACACACGCACGTCGACCTCGGGCTGCCGGTGCCGGAAGTCATCCAGCCGCGGAATCAGCCAGCGCATGGCAAAGGTTGCCGGGGCATTGACGCGCACCACCTTGCGCGTGGCGATGCGGCCATAGCGCTCGGAAGCGGCGCTGATCTGGTCGAACGCCGTGCTGATCTCGCGCGCGAACGCCTGCGCGTGGACAGTCGGCACCATGCGCTGGCCCTGGCGGATAAACAGCGGCTGCCCCAGCCATTGCTCCAGGATCTCGATCTGCCGGCTGACCGCGCCATGGGTCAGGTGCAGCTCGCGCGCGGCCGCCGAATAGCTGCCGGCGCGGGCGGCAACCTCGAAGATGCGCAGGGCGTTGAGCGGGGGCAGCTTGTGCGGCATTGTGAGATTTCCTGACAGAATCTGGAAAATAAACTCGATTGTGAGAGTTTATCGCCTAACTTAGCATGGGTCTCAGGCAAATCCCCTTCACAATCCTTCCGCAAGAGACGCCATGAGCACCCAGATCCAGGTCAACGGCCACCACTACCAGCTTCCCGCCCGGCCCACCGTCATCGTCTGCATCGATGGCTGCGAGCAGGAATACATCAACCTTGCCGTGCAGGCGGGCGCCACCCCGTTCTTCGCCAGCCTGGCCAAACGCGGCACCGTCCTGACCGGCGATTGCGTGGTGCCGTCGTTCACCAACCCCAACAACCTGTCGATCGTGACCGGCGTGCCGCCGTCGGTGCACGGCATCTGCGGCAACTTCTTCTACGACACCGAAGCCGGCGCCGAAGTGCTGATGAACGACGCCCGCTACCTGCGCGCGCCCACCGTGCTGGCTGCGGCAGCGCAGGCCGGCGCATCGGTGGCAGTGGTCACCGCCAAGGACAAGCTGCGCGCGCTGCTGGGCCACAGCCTCAAGGGCATCTGCTTCTCGGCGGAGAAGGCCGACCAGGCCACCATCGAAGACAACGGCATCGACGACGTGCTGCGCAAGGTCGGCATGCCGCTGCCCTCGGTCTACAGCGCCGACCTGTCCGAGTTCGTGTTCGCCGCCGGCGTGGCCTTGCTGGAAACCGTCCGCCCCGACCTGATGTACCTGTCCACCACGGACTACATCCAGCACAAGCATGCCCCGGGAACGCCGCAGGCCAATGCCTTCTACGCCATGATCGACAGCTACCTGCAGCGCCTGGACGCGCTCGGTGCGGTCATCGGCGTCACCGCCGACCACGGCATGAATGCCAAGACCGATTCGCTGGGCAAGGCCAACATCCTGTTCCTGCAGCAGGTGCTGGACGAGCGTTTCGGCGCGGACGCCACGCGCGTGCTGCTGCCGATCACCGATCCCTACGTCGCCCACCATGGCGCACTGGGCTCCTACGCGACCGTGTACCTGCCTGCCGGCACCAATCAACAGGCCGTGCATGAAGCCATCGCCGCACTGCCCGGGATCGAACTGGTGCTGGACAAGCGCGCCGCCAGCGAGCGCTTCGAACTGCCGCCCGACCGCATCGGCGACCTGGTGGTGGTCAGCGAACGCCTGACCGTGCTCGGCACCACGCCGGCGCGCCATGACCTGAGCGGCCTGGATGCCCCGCTGCGCTCGCATGGCGGCCTGTCCGAGCAAAAGGTGCCGCTGCTGTTCAACCGCAAGGTCACTGCGCCCGCAGGCCAGCGGCTGCGCAACTTCGACATCCTGCGGCTGGCGCTGAACCACGCGGACTAAGTCCGGTGCGTGCCGGCCTGGCCGGCACGCTTCCTCAACAAGCAGATAAAGGTGGCCGCGAAGACAGCCACCACCAGGGGGCGGCGCCATGCAAATCCTGCTTTCCCTGATGTCCGGGGTCGCACTACTGATCTGGGGCGCGCATGTGACGCGCCACGGCATGCTGGAGCTGTTGGGGCCGCGCTTGCGGCTGGTGCTGGCCGCGGGCACGGCCAGTCCCGCGCGTGGCTTCGTGGCCGGGCTTGGCGTGACCGCGCTGATCCAGAGCAGCAGCGCCACGGCGCTGATGACCAGCGCCTTCGTTGCAGGGGGCCTGGTGTCGTTGCCGGCGGCACTGCCGATCGTGCTCGGTGCCGACGTCGGCACCAGCCTGATGGCGCGTCTGCTGACGGTCGATATCTCCTGGCTCTCGCCACTGCTGCTGGTGATCGGCATCGCACTGCGCCTGTCCGGCAAGGCCAGCCTGCGCGGACAGGCCGGCGAAGTCATCGTGGGACTGGGGTTGATCACGCTGGCCTTGCAGCTGATCCGCCTCTACGCCGCGCCGCTGCTGCACGCCGAGATCGTGCGCGCCATCTTCACCTCGCTTGGTAACGACGCACTGCTGGCCCTGGTGATCGGCGCCTTCGTGACCTTGCTGGCCTACTCCAGCCTGGCCGCGGTATTGCTCACCGCAACGCTGGCCATGGGCGGCGTCATCGGACCTGCCACCGCCTTGCCGCTGGTGCTTGGCGCCAATCTGGGCAGTGGCCTGATTGCCTGCCTGGCCAATTCCGGCACTTCGCCTGCCGCGCGACGGGTATCGCTCGCGAACCTGATCTTCCGGTTCGCGGGGATACTGGCATTCCTGCCGCTGCTGGACGCCATCCCCTGGCTGCTGGCGCGCCTGGGCAGCAGTGCCGGCACCATGGCCATCGACTTCCACATGGCCTTCAACCTGACCCTGGCCGCAACGCTGATCTGGTTTGTCAACCCGGTGGCGGCCCTCTGCACCCGATGGCTGCCTGATGCGCACGACGACGCAGCGCCCGGCGGCGCGCGCTACCTGAGCCAGAGCGACCTGCGGCACCCGTCCGTCGCGCTGGGCAATGCCACGCGCGAGGTCGTGCGCATCGGCGACGTGATCGAGGAAATGCTCGATGGCATGAAGCTCTCGATCGTGGGCAACGACCGCGCCGCTAACGCCCGCTGCCGCGCGCTGGACGACCGCATCGACGACCTCTATTCGTCCGTCAAGATGTACCTGACCGACGTCGACGCCGGCAGCCTCGACGGTGAGGATGCGGAACGCTGGGATGCGATCATGCTGGTCAATATCAACCTGGAGTACGCGGGCGATATCGTCGAACGGATCCTGGTCGACCTGGACCAGCGCAAGCTCACCCGCAACTACTGCTTCTCGGCCGAGGGCAGCGCCGAACTGCTGGAACTATGCGACATGCTGGTGGCCAACCTGCGTACCAGGATGTCGCTCTTTGTTGCCAACGACCGCGCAGCTTCGGCATTGCTTCTCGAATGCGCCGGCGACTTCCAGGCGCGCGCCGAGCGCTTCACCGCCCGCCACATTGCCCGCGTCGCGCAGCGCCGCACCGCGAGCGTGGAAACCAGCGCATTGCACCTGGACACCCTGCGCGAGCTGTCCCAGATGAACGCGCTGCTGTGCGCCGCGCCGGCAGGCATGCCTGGCGCCCTGCGCGAAGATCCTTCGTTCCTGGCTGCCGGCAACCACGGCACGCCGCACGCAAGTCCCAGGCCAAGCTCGACATGACCCATGTCGCCTACAAGGGCGGCGGCCCGGCCATGCTGGCCGCGATGAGCGGCGAGGTCACCCTGACGATCGAGACCATTGCGGAATGATCCCGCGCGTCAAGTCTGGAAAGCTCAAGGGGCTGCGGTCACCTTGGGCCAGCGCTCGGCGGCACTGCACAATTGTCGACCTTGTCTGAATCGGGCATAGTCGCGCCGCATCTTCAGCGTGCCTGGCCAAGCTGCTCCAGGATGGCCGGATTCTCCAGCGTCGAGGTGTCCTGCGTGATTTCCTCGCCCTTGGCCAGCGACCGCAGCAGGCGCCGCATGATCTTGCCCGAGCGCGTCTTGGGCAGGTTGTCGCCAAAGCGGATGTCCTTGGGCTTGGCGATCGGGCCGATCTCCTTGCCGACCCAGTTGCGCAGCTCCGTCGCGATCTTGACGGCCTCTTCGCCAGTCGGACGCGAACGCTTGAGCACGACGAAGGCGCAGATGGCCTCGCCGGTCATGTCGTCGGGGCGGCCCACCACGGCGGCTTCAGCCACCAGCGGGTTGGACACCAGAGCGGACTCGATCTCCATCGTCCCCATGCGGTGGCCCGACACGTTCAGCACGTCGTCGATGCGGCCCATGATGGTGAA
>NZ_JBYTAH010000056.1:0-52895 GCF_058787975.1 Cupriavidus sp. FW305-26 | reverse complement strand
GGCGCGGCCAGACCACAACGGGTTGTTCATGAGGACTCCTTATGTTCGAGGGCCAGGGGGAAGGGACTGACGCGACTCGAAGCGTAGGGGCCCGATGTGACATCCAAATGAATATTGCTCAATACAATTGTTTTTATATTTGAATTATCCTCATTTTCTGGCCGTGGAACGGCACCCGCCCCCGTCACTGACGGGAGCAAGGCAGGACGACAACTGCAGCAGGAATATGTCAGGATGCCGGCGCGGGCCGGCCGAGGCTCAATATCGCTTGAGCGACAGGACGTCGAACGTACGCCGCAGCGTTTCGACGGAGTGGTCGTAGTCCGTCAGCGCGAGGCAGGCGATCAGCACATCGATGATCGCCAGTTGCGCCAGGCGGCTGGTCATCGCCTCGGTCCGGAAGCGGGTCTCGCGCGCCATCGTGAACAGCACGACGTCGGCGAAGGCCTGGATCGGCGACTTGCCGAAATTGGTGATGCAGATGGTGCTGGCACCGCTCTCCCGGGCCAGCCGCGTGGCCGTCACGGTTTCATGCGTGCTGCCCGAATGCGAGATGGTCAGCGTGGCAACCCTGGGGCCCGCGAGCGATGCACTGATGGCCTGAATATGCGAATCCACCACCGCCTTCACGTTGAGCCCGATGCGCAGCATGCGGTACTGCGCATCCTCGGCGATCGGCGCCGCGCTGCCAATGCCATAGATCTCGATGCGTTCGGCCGCCCTGAGCAATGCGACCGCGCGCTCGATCGCGGCCACGTCGAGCACGGCGCTGGTGTCATGCAGCGTCTGGACGTTGCTCTGGAAGATCTTGCGCATGACCGCCGGGCAGGTGTCGCCGGGCTCGAGGTCTTCGTGGATGATCTGGACCCCCTGCACCAGTTCCTGCGCCAGCAGGATCTTCAGTTGCTGGAAGCCCGTCGCGCCCAGGCTCTTGCAGAAACCGACCACGCTGCCCTCGCTCGCATTGGTGCGCTCGGCCACTTCGCTGACCGACATATGGATCACGGTCTGCGGATACCGGGTCACGAAATCGGCAATGCGCTGCCCGGCCGGCCCCAGCGAGTCCCGCATGCTGTGGATGCGCGCGAGCATCGCCGACGTGGTGGGCGACGGCGGCGCTGGCTCGGCGGTCTGCGCGGGCTCCGTTCTGGCCGATGACGCCTGCGACGACGATTTCCGGGCCGGCGCCGCGCCCGCGCCGCGGCGGCCCTTTACCATGGGCCCCGCCCGCCCACGGACTGACGGTACGGCGCGAAGCCAGGGTGGCAAGACGGAATCGGCATCAATCGACCTGCAAAGTGGATAGTGAATTCAGTGTTCCGGATGAAACCGGCAAGGCACGGCACGATGATAACTGTTTGCGTTGACGGTACCGTTCTCCCTTGCCCCCGCTGCCCCTGCGGCAACTCAAGTCCCGGCCAGAAACTGCCGATATCCGCAAGGAACCGGCCAATTCCGTGGCGCCGTTGCCAAGGGCCGGCAGACCAGGAGAAGTACGACCGTGACGATGATCGAGCCGACTGCCGCGAACGCAGCGGCAGCCGTTTCCATTGACAACCCGGCAGTCACGCCGGCCGTAGCCGCCAGCGAGACCGCCGGCGACACCGCCGGTATCCGGGCGCGGCCCGCATCCAGCACCGAGATCCATATCTCGGCACCGGGGCAGGCCCTGGCCGGTGGCGGACAGGCGCCCGCGGTGCACGACAACAGCGACGTCGACAACAGCGGCCTGCCCGACCAGGCCAAGGATGCGATCAAGCGCCTGCGCGAACTGCGCGCGCAACTGGAGCGCAAGCTGCAAGAGCTGGAGGCAGTGAAGAATGCGGCCACCGGGACCCCGGACCAGAAGCGCATCCGCATCGCGGCCCTGCAACAGGAAATCGCTGGCCTGGGCGCAGCCATCAACAGCACCACCGCGACCCTGAACCAGGCCATCCGCAAGCTCTCCGCCGAGCAGAAACTGGTGGCGGGCAGCCTGGCGATGAACTAGCACGCCAGGCAGCGACGGTCAGTCTCGATACGCCCACAAGTCGACCACGCGGCCGCCATCGTCCGCAATGAGGCGGAAGGCGGCAGGCTGGTAGTCGGTGTCGATGGCCAGGACGCCGGTGGCGCTGGCGGGCACCATGCCGCAGGCCGACGCGGCAAGCTTCAGGCTCAGCGTATTCGGCATGGCGTGCGCGGCGACCGTCCCGGAGAGCTGGCACCCCGAAGCGCCGGGCGCGATCTTGCCGTCCGCCGTGACCGTGAAGCTTGCGCTGGCGCCCGAGGGCAGCACGACCGTGTACGAGCCTGCCACGCTGCCGGGTTCCACGCTCGCCGCCGGCATGGGATCCTGGCGCAGCAGCCTGACGCTGGCAGCAGCGTCCGCGCCCGGGGCGGCTACCCAGCTGCCACCCTTGTCGCGGCGGTAAATGATGGTGGCCTTGTCTTCGGCATCGGCTAGCGCCAGGTAGCGGCTGCCGTCCGCGCCAGCGTAGTACTTGCCGACCGTGGGGTTGTCGGCGTCGCCAACGCTGACGACGTACGCGCCGGGCTCCAGATCCGTGACCGACAAGCTCGCGGTGGCGGGCGGCGTGGTGTTGTCAGGCGCGTCGTTGCCGCCGCAACCGGCCAGCGCCAGCGCGGCCATCAGGGGAAACAGGGGAATGAGGCGTTTCATCGGGACATGCCTCACTGGCCGAACAGTTCACCCAGGCGCAGGCGCAGCCATTGCTGGCCCGCGGGACGCTGGTCGAAGCCGATCTGCATGGCGGTGACAGCCACCTTGGTCTTGTAGACGACGGACTCATCCTCGCCTTGTGCGGCGGTCGGCGTGCCGCTGCCGGCGCCGATGCCCAGCCCATACGGCGCCGTGCCGTTGAACTTCAGCGCATATGCATCGAAGGTGCCGTGCCGCGAGAACGCGAAGGGAGTGGCGGCCGACGGCGCGTTCGGGAAGTTGACGTTCAGCGCCAGCCCTGCGGGCAGCAGCGGACCGCCGTTGGCCTTGGCACGCAGCGTGTTGACCAGCTTGATGGACAACTGCGCCACCACGCCGGACACCGGGCTTGCCAGGCCCGCATTGTCGACCGAGTCCGTACCCGCGCTCAGGGCGATGGACGGGATACCGCGCGATGCGGCGAACTGCGCATTGCTGACGGTGCCCGAGCTGTTGACGATACGGCCGACGTTCTGCCCTTCGTTGGGCCCGGACAGCACCAGGTCGGGGGCCTTGCCCCAGCGCGCCGGAGCCAGCACGTCCAGCCCGTACATGGTCGCCATCACCGGCGTGCCATGGGCGTAGTTGTAATCGCCGTTGGTGTAGCCCGGCTTCGTGAAGGGGCCCACCGCCGGCTCGCCGGTGGCCGCCGCACCGTTGTGGCAGCCGCCTTCGGCCTCGATCTGGGTCTTGTCGTTGTCGGGCACGATGACCGTGGTGCTGTACATCACGATGCCGGCGCCGCGGCCACTCTGGCCGGTGCAGGGCACGCTGACGATGACGTTGTGGCCTGCGCCCTTGAGGGCGTCGTACAGCGCCTTCAGGTTGCTGGTCAGGCCATCGTCGTTGGTCAGCAGGATGTTCAGGGCGAAGGCAGGGCTCGCCGTGGCGGCCAGCAAGGCCGCGGCGATCAGTCGGGTTTTCATGGCGGTGGTGTCGAGGCGGTTCAGGAGTGCGGGCAAAGCGCGCCCACGGTGCAGACAAGGCAATTCCGGGCAGCCCGATCAGGCTGGCTGGCGCACACGCCGGCAGCGCCAGGTGTGGGGGCGCGGGCCGGGCGCAGCGCCCTGTGGTGTCCGGTAGTGGACGGACGCTACGTTACCCGCGCTTCGTTACAGTTGCGTGAACAACAAAGCGGTGCCTGGCGATGAATCAGGCGTGCAAGTAAACCGCTCCAGGCACAGGCATGACCTGGCTTCTGGCCGTGCGTCTCAATGAAAATCCCGGCTCCCCACCATCAACCGCCCCAGCATCGGGCTTAAATCCACCAGCTCCTTGGCCACCAGGTGGCGCACGTCGCCCTGGCGCTGCCAGGTGCCGACCACGCCCAGCAGCGTGGCGCTCAGCACCTCCTTGCGCTGGCGCTCGACCAGGTCGGGCCACAGGATCAGGTTGACGGAGCCGGTCTCGTCCTCGATGGTGGCGAAGATGGTGCCGCTGGCGGTGGATGGGCGCTGGCGCACGGTGACGATGCCGCAGGCGCGCACGCGGCGGCCGTTGGCGCAGCGCGCGAGCTGGCTGGCGGTGGCAAAGCGCATCGCCGTCAGCTTGCGCCGCAGCAACGCCAGCGGGTGCGACTTGAGCGACAGGCCCAGGCTGGCATAGTCCGCCGTCACGTCTTCGCCGAGCCGGGGCTCGGGCAGCGCCAGCGCGGCTTCGGCGGGCGGCGCTTCGTACAGCAGGTCGCGGTGCGCGGCATGCGCGGCGGCGGCGCGCGCCTGCCAGCGGGCCTGGCGGCGGTTGCCGGCCAGCGGCGCCAGTGCGTCGGCGGCGGCCAGCACGTCGATGTCGTGCCGGTCCAGGCTGGCGCGCAGTGCCAGGTCTTCGACGCTGTCGAACGGACGCTGGGCGCGCGCGGCCTCGATGCGCAGCGCGGCCGCTTCGCGCATGCCCTTGACGCGGCCCAGGCCCAGGCGCACGCGCGGATGCTGCGGCCTGGTGCGGGCCTGCGCGTCGGCGACATCGGCCTCCACCGGCTCCAGCGTGCTGTCCCAGCGGCTGATGGTCACATCCACCGGCAGCACCTGCACGCCATTGCGGCTGGCGTCCTGCACCAGTTGCGACGGTGAATAGAACCCCATCGGCTGGCTGTTCAGCAGCGCGCACAGGAAGGCGGCCGGATGATGGCACTTGAGCCAGGCGCTGATATAGACCAGCTTGGCAAAGCTGGCCGCGTGGCTCTCGGGGAAGCCATACTCGCCAAACCCCTCGATCTGCTTGCAGATCGCCAGCGCGAAGGATTCCGGGTAGCCGTTGCCGGTCAGCGCGCGCACCAGCGCATCCTGGTGCTGGCGCAGGTCGCCGCGCCGCCGCCACGCCGCCATCGACCGGCGCAGCTGGTCGGCCTGTCCCGGTGAAAAGCCGGCCGCGTCGATGGCCAACTGCATCACCTGCTCCTGGAAGATGGGCACACCCAGCGTGCGGCCCAATACCTTTTCGATGACCGGGTTGAAGTAAGTGGGCGGCTTGCCGGTGCGGCGGAAGGCCTCGCGCCGCTTCAGGTAGGGATGCACCATGCCGCCCTGGATCGGGCCGGGCCGCACGATGGCGACCTCCACCACCAGGTCGTAGTACTGGCGCGGCTGCAGCCGCGGCAGCATCGATTGCTGCGCGCGCGATTCGATCTGGAATACGCCGATGGTCTCGGCCTTGCAGATCATGTTGTAGGTGTCCGGGTCTTCCTTGGGGATGTCTTCCATCCGCGTCGGCAATGCGGCGCGCGCCGGGTCCGGGTTGGGGATCATCTCCAGCGCGCGCCGGATCGCCGACAGCATGCCCAGCGCCAGCACATCGACCTTGAGCAGGCCCAGCGACTCCAGGTCGTCCTTGTCCCACTGGATCACGCTGCGGTCGGCCATGGCCGCGTTCTCGATCGGCACCAGCCGCGACAGCTTGTGCTGCGCGATCACGAAACCGCCCACATGCTGCGACAGGTGGCGCGGAAAGCCGCGCAGCTGCGCGGTCAGGCTGGCCCACTGCTGCACCGCCGGCGATTCGGGATCGAGCCCGTAGCGGGCGATCTTCTCGACAAAGCCGCGGCCGCCGTCCCACCAGGCCTGGCCCTTGACCACCTGCTCCACCACGCTGGCGTCGATGCCCAGCGCGCGGCCCACGTCGCGCAATGCGCTGCGCGAGCGGTAGGTGATCAGCGACGCCGCCAGCGCTGCGCGGTGGCGGCCGTATTTCCTGTAGATGTACTGGATCACCTCTTCGCGCCGCTGGTGCTCGAAGTCCACGTCGATATCGGGCGGCTCATCGCGCTCGCGCGACAGGAAGCGGCCGAACAGCAGGTTGGCCTGCTCGGGACTGACCTCGGTCACATACAGGCAGAAGCACACCAGTGAATTGGCGGCCGAGCCGCGGCCCTGGCACAGGATGCCCTCCCCGCGCGCAAAGCGCACGATGTCGTGCACGGTCAGGAAGAAGGGTTCGTAGTGCTTTTCTTCGATCAACTGCAGTTCTTCTTCGAGCTGTTTCTCCCACTCCGGCTTCAGGCCGTTGGGGAAGCGTTCACGCTTGCCGCGCGTGACCTCCTTGCGCAGGTAGGAGATCGGCGTCTCGCCGGCCGGCACCAGTTCCTCGGGATATTCATAGCGCAGCATCCCCAGCGAGAAATCGCACGACTCTGCGATCTTCAGCGTCTGCGCCAGCGCCTCGCGCGGGTACAGGCGCGACAGCACCTGGCGCATGCGCAGGTGCTGCTCGGCATTGGGCGCCAGCGCCATGCCGCATTCGGCCAGCGGCTGGCCCAGCCGGATCGCGGCCAGCACATCGGACAGCGGCTTGCGCGAGCGCACGTGCATGGTGACCGCGCCGGCCGCCGCCAGCGGCACGCCGGTCTGTGCCGATACCGCTTCCAGGCGCGCGCGATGCAGTGCATCGGCATGGCCCTGCAACTGCTCCAGCGCGATCCAGGCGCGCTCGCCGAAGACCGCGCGGCACCACTCGGCCTGCTCTCGCAGCAGTTCAGGATCGGCGCAATAGTCGGGCAGCAGCAGCGCCACGCAGCCGGGCACGCCGCGCAGGTGCGCTTCATCAGCAGCGGGCGCGGCCAGGTCTTCGGGATGCAGCCGGTAGCTGCCCTTCTGCGCGCGCCGCCGGCCCAGCGTGATCAGCTCGCTCAGGTTGCCGAAGCCCTCGCGGTGCTGGGCGATCAGCACCAGCCGCAGCGGCGGGCGCGCCGAGCCGTCGGCCGGGGTCAGGCTGAAGCGGCTGCCGATCAGCAGCGAGAAGGCATCGGCGGCGCGGGCCAGCGCCTGCAGCCGCTGGTGGCGGCTGGCGTGGGCATGGGGATCGTCAGCGCCGGCGTCAGGCTCTTCGTCATGGTCCAGCAGCGGCTCATCCACGCCCTCTTCGCCGCGTGCCGCGCTGCGCGCCACTGCATCGTGCAGGCGCTTGCGCAGCGTCTCGATGGCATCGTGCGCGCGCGCGGTGCCGGCCACCGAGCATTCATCGGTCAGCGCCAGCCCGCTGTAGCCCAGGCCGAAGGCGCGCTCGATCAGCTCGCCCGGGTGCGAGGCGCCGGTCAGGAAGGTGAAGTTGGAGATGCAGTGCAGCTCCACGTAATCCGGCAGCGCCGGCAGCAAACCCGGCAGCGAGGCAGGCAAGAACAGCGCGCTCATGCGAACAACCCGTGCAGGAACCAGCGGTACTCGCCGCCATCGTCCTGCGCCGCATGGCCCGGACGTTCGCGGAAGATCCAGCAGCGCAGGCCGTCGGCGCGCTCGGCGATAAAGTAGTCGCGCGTGGCCAGCGCGCCGTCCCACCAGCCGGCCTCGATGCGCTCAGGGCGGCTCAGCAGCGCCAGCGGGCCGCCGTGGCAGGGCCGGTGGCGCTGCACCGGCAGCGGCAGCGGTTGCGGCAGCAGCCACAGCGGGCGCTCCGGCTGCGGATCCGGCAGGCTGGCGGCCTTGTTGCCGCCGGGCTCGTCGACCGGGCACCAGCGGTTGGCGCGCTCGGGCCGGTGGTCGGCCAGCGGCCGCGGCTGCAGCACGTTGTCACGGCCCAGCCGCGCCATCAGCGTATCGAGCAGGCGGCCCAGGTCTTCCGGCGTGCCGCCGGGCTCGGGGAACAGCGCATCGCTGTGCGGCACGCATGCGGCCATCGCCTCAACGCGCAGCGCCAGGCCGGTCACCGGGGCGTGGAAATTGAGCTTGTCGAGCTTCTCGCGCAGCAGCCGCGACAGGTGCGCGGGGTCGCGGCTGGGCTGGGCCAGGCCCACCGGCACCTCGGTGCCGTCGGTGTCAACGCCGCGCCGGTAGCGCTCATGCTCCAGCACCAGCACGCAGCGCGTGACGCCGGCCTGCTGCACCGCCAGCCAGCCCGCCAGCGCCAGCAGCAGGCGCTGCGCGCCGGCCAGCACGCCCTCGGCGGATTCGATGCGGCCCGGCAGGTCCATGCGCTGCGCAAACGCGGGCGGCGCCACAAACCAGGCAAAGCGCGCCGGCGTGTCGCCATAAGCCTGGTCCAGCCGCGCCAGCAGCGCCGGGCCCAGCCGGCGCGTCAGGCCCGCGCGCGGCAGGCGCCGCACCTCGCCCAGCGTGCGGCAGCCGATGCCGTCCAGCCAGGCCGGATCGGCCAGCGCATGCAGCGCCTCCACCGGCAGGCGGTCCAGCAGCCGGTGCAGGCGTGCCATGCCCACCGCGCGGCGCCCGGGCCGCACCACGCCGCGCCGCGTGCGCCGCAGCGGCTGGCGCGCCAGCCACGCGGCGCCGTGCGCGGTCGGGCCTGAGCCCACCTGGGCAAAGGTGCCAAGCTGGCGCACGCAGGCACGCACCGCGCGGCACAGCGCGCGGTGGCCGCCAAACAGGCGCAGGCTGGCGGTGACGTCCAGCATCACCGTGGCCGACTCCGGTTCCTCGTCGACGGTCACGCCCGGCGTGAAATGCAGCAGCGCCAGCGCCACCGCCTCCATCAACGAAGCTTCCGCGGCCAGGTCGCGCTCCAGCTGCACGATGTCGGCCGACAGCGCCTGCACGCCGCCGCGGCGCATGCCGTAGCGCACGCCGAGCTGCATCGCCGGGCCGTTGGCCAGCACCACCTGCTCGCGCGCCATCACCGCCACCGGCAGCGCATGGTGCAGCGTGGCGGTGGCGGCAGGCGGGCTCACGGCGGGCGCCAGCTCAGGCCAGCTGGGCTGCAGGGCGTCCAGGGGCAGGCGCGGCAGGTGCACCGCGATCCAGTACGGCATCGGAAGAAGATGGAGAAGACGATTCAGACAAGGCAGGTGCTCCTGCCGGGACAGGCCAGGCGGCTGCGCGCGTGGCCGCTGCCATCCCGTCCAGGCGCAGCAGCAGCGGCGTGTCCCGCACCGGCCCGCGCCGCTTGTGGAAGGTGATCGACAGCACATTGCCGGGCAGCGGCGCCAGCAGCAGCCGCAGCACCGCCGGCGACGACTCGCGCAGCGCCGTGGCCGGGCGCAGCGCCCATGCCACCGCGTCGCCGGCCTGCGCCAGCACCTGCAGGCGGCGCAGCGCCTCGGGGCGGGCCGCGGGCAGCCAGACCAGCACGCCGCCAAAGGCCTGGCTGCGCAGCACCTGCTCGGCCGCCCACAGCATGTCGGCCTGCTGCGCGGCCTTGCCGGCGCCGGCCGGGGGACGCATCCAGTAGAGCTGGCGCGCCGGCAGGCCGGCCGCGGCCAGCCCCATCGCATTGGGCAGGTAAGGCGGCGCCACCAGCGCAATACGGCGCCCGGCCCCGGCCAGCGCGCCCAGCGCCGGCAGCAGCAGGCGCAGCTCGCCCGCTCCACCCTGCGCCGTCAGCAGCTCCGTCAGCCCGCCCGCCGGCCAGCCGCCGCCGGGCAGCTCGGCCGACAGCGCGTCATATCCGGTCGGGCATACCGCCGCACCGCCGGCACGGCCCAGCTGGCCGGCCCGCCACAGCCCGGGATAACGCTGCTCGAGCGCCGACAGCGCCTGCTGGCGCGAGACCGGGGGCGCCGGCGCAGGGAAAAGAAGGCCCTCCGCCGCCATGGGCGGGGCTGCGTGCGATTGCGCAGTCATGTGGAGTTGGCGTCGCTCGCCGGGGATGGCGAGGAACTAGTAGGTTTACGATAACTGTATATTTATACAGTATCGGGTGCCAGCGCAAGGGGTAGCGGCAAGGGGTGGCCTGGGGAACACCGGGGAAGTGAGACGGGCGGGCGGCGGCCCGTCTTCATTTGCTCCACCCGGTTTCATTCCGGACGGCGGTCCGCAATAGAAAATAATTCGATAGCATTACTTTATTGAATAGAGGCTACTATCGAATGATACGCGCCTGGCTATCGGCGCGCCGATGTATCATACTAAGGCATGCATATATCAATTAAATAATGCTATGTCATTAGTTTCTCAGTGCCGCGACATGCGTGAAGCCAGAGGCAAGACCCTGACCGAGATCGGGCGGGTGCTGGGCATGGCAAGCCAGAACCTGTCGGCGATCCTGCTGGGGAAGAAGGACAGCCGCGCATCCACCCTCGAAGCCCTGGCGGCCGCCCTGGACGCAGAATGGGTCCTGGTGCCCAACGAGCGGGCACAGGAAGTCAGGCAAGTCCTGGAAGGCAAAGGCAGCGGGCCCGACCGCAGCGCCCGCAGCGCAGTCGACATCTTCCTGGACCAGGAATAATGAGCTACGAACTGCATCCGCGCTTTCTTGAGGTCCGGCTGTACGACCAGTTATGCGGCTACCTGTGCGAGGCCAGCGGCAATGTCCGGTTCGTGCCATCCGAAGCCTTCCGGGGCGACACGCGCCGCCCCACGCTGAGCCTGTCGATCAGCGTCCCGACCGAGGCCGGCCGCAAGGCCACCGCCGAGGTGCTGGACAACCCCTTCCATCCTGCCGTCTACAGCACGGGCCATGAACTGCCGCCCTACTTTGCCGGCCTGCTGCCCGAGGGCGAACTGCGCAAGCGGCTCGAGGCAACGCGGAGCAATCCCGATGACAAGGATGATTTCGGCATCCTGGCATCGGCCGGCAATGATCTCCCGGGGGCCGTCGTCATCGTGCCGGCGGACATCGGCGCGTTGCCGGAGTATGCGCGGACGTATGGCGTGACCGGCGGCGCGGACAACCTGGAAATTGCCGTGGTGGAGGGCGCCACCCAGGGCGCGGCCTCGGTGTCCGGCGTGCAGAACAAGCTGGCCCTGTCGACGGTGCTGCAGGACAAGCGCTACACTCTGCCAGCCAAGGGCAGGCTGTCCGACATCATCGCCAAGCTTCCTGCCAGGAACGATGATTCGCAGGTGTTCAACGAATCGATCTCGATGCAGCTCGCGGCTGCCGCCGGCGTCCATGTCGCGCCGACAAGAGTACTGCCCGTCTCGACCATCGAGGTCGAGGGACTGGTTGAATCGCTGGGCGAAAACCTGCACTACCTTGCGGTGGACAGGTTTGACCGCACCCCGGCCGGGCGTGTGCACGCCGAAGACGGCTGCCAGATGCTGGGCAGGATGCCAGCGAAGAAGTACGCCGGCATCGAGAGCTACATTCAGCTCGTTGCCGCCCTGTATCGCCTGAGCCCGAGCGGGGTCGAGCATGCGCGGCAGTTCTTCCTGCGCCAGGCGGTCAACACGCTGATCGGCAACAGCGATGCGCACCTGAAGAACTTCTCGGTGACCTATCACAACGGGGTCCTGCCAGAACTGTCACCGGCGTACGACATCGTCTGCGTGGCCGCGCTTCCCGGCTTTGCGACCTATGGCCAGAACGTTGCCATCGACAGGCGGCAGCGTGAAGAAACCCTGGCAACGTACGAGACCATCGCGGAGAAGGCCGGCGTCCCGCGGCGCATTGCGACCGCCGCCGTCAAGGAAGCCGTCGCGCTGGCGCATGCCAACTGGCCGCGCATGCTGGACGACCTGGACGCGCCGCAGGCGATCCGCAATATCGTTGCCGAGCGCCTGCAGACGCTGCCGCTTGCACGGGCCGCCAGGCCGGCCAGGTGAGGCGCCCGCCAGCCACCCTCACGGCGCCTGCATCGACACCCCGTAGCCGGCAAAGATGCGCGCCAGTTCGCCATTGCTGCGCAGCGCGCTCAACGCCTGTTCCAGCGCTTCGGCCAGTTCCCGCTCGCCTGCCTTGACCGCCATGCCGACGGCCCACCCGCGCTGCGGCAGCAGCGGCGCGCTGGGTTCCGTCGCGGCAAAGCGCGCCCCGGATTGCCCCGCGGCCTTGAGCGCGCTCTCGTATTGGGCGCGCGTCACCATCGCCGCCGCGATCTCGCCGGAGAACAGCGCGCGCAATGCCGCGTCGGCTTCGGGGTAGATCCTGACCTTGTCGCGCAAGGCGCCGCCCGCGCCGGACAGCAGCGCATTGGCCCCGGCCGAACCGGCTGCGGCGCCGGTCGGCTGCCCGGCCAGGTCTTCCAGGCCGCGCACCGCCGGCACGCGCTCGCGGTCCTGCACCAGCACGAAGGTCTCGCGGTAGTACGGCGCGAAGATCAGCGCCTTGTCGTTCTCGCGCATGAAGGCGCGGTCGACCGGCACGTGCAGCATTACGTCGGCCGGTCCGTAACCAAGGTAATGGCCGCGCCAGACCATGGCACGCAAGTCGTCAGCCATGCTTTCATCGGCATCGAACGGCATCAGCGCCACCGACAGGCCCAGCTCCTTGCCCAGTGCCCTGGCCAGGGCCACGTCGATGCCCGCGGCCTGACTGCCCGCGATCGCGGAGAACGGCGGCAAGCCTTTGTAGACCGCCACCTTGAGGGTGCCGGTCTGGCGGATCCTGGCCAGGTCGGCCTGGGCCGGTTGCGCGCAGAAGAGCGCGGCGGCAGCCAGCATGGCGCCGCACAGCCAGCGCACGGCGCCGGCCGGCGCCGCCGGCATGGGGGACACGGAATGCCTGGGGCCGCGGACAGGGCTGGCGGGCATGGGATGGCTCCTGGAAGATGCGTTGACCCGGCACTGCGGGCCGGGGCTGGACAACGTGAAGGACTGCCGGCGCAACCGCCTCTTACTCGTGGCGCGACTCCAGGTAGGTCTTGATGGCCCACACCGCCTCCTGGCTCAGCACGCCGTCGAACGGCGGCATGTAGACGCGGCCGTCGCGCGTGCGGCCCTTGCGCACGGTGGTGGTGTAGAACTGCGAGATCTCGCTCATGCATGCCTGCTTCTTCTTTGCATCCGCCAGCGAGACGCAGTCGCCGTCCAGCTTGCGCAGGTCCGGCGCGATGCCCCCTGACACCGCTTCCAGGCCATGGCAGCGCGCGCAGTTCTGGTTATAGGCCGAGCTGCCGATCCGCAGAGCCTCCTTGTGCGCATCACCGCTACGGTAGGGATTGTCCGGGCGCCATTCGTCGCCCAGTTGTGGTAACGCTTTGGTATCGACGGCCTGGGGCGTGACGTCGCCATGGGCCAGCACGGAGCCGGCCGGGAGGGCGGTCAGGGACGCGCAAAGCGCGAGCAAGGCAAGCAGGCGGCGCTGCGTTTTCATGGATGTCTCCTACAGTGGACGGGTCTTGGTTGTTTGCCCTGTTTCCGCAAGAGCCATACCAGCCAGCCGGACCAGGCCCGGAGGCGCCTGAAAGCAGGCTTCGCCGCGCCGCCATCGTTGTCTGCAACGCAGCATCGCGGCACGGGTGTCCCGGATTGCCACACCCTGGCAAGTGTTTTGCTTCATGACGCAACACTGTCGACCATGCGCCCGGCGAAGGCGCCGACAGCGACCCGCGCAAAGACCGCGGGCGGACTTTCCACAGGAGACAGAGAAATGACC
This sequence comes from Cupriavidus sp. FW305-26, assembly GCF_058787975.1. Lineage (NCBI taxonomy): Bacteria > Pseudomonadati > Pseudomonadota > Betaproteobacteria > Burkholderiales > Burkholderiaceae > Cupriavidus > Cupriavidus sp. FW305-26. The sequence goes on along the minus strand of NZ_JBYTAH010000056.1, from coordinate 39,499 downwards.
TTCCAGCCGGAACCGGCCCGCCCCGCGGCGGGCGCCCCGGGTGACACAGGGCAGCCCGAGCGCGACCAACTGATTGCCCAGGCCCACCAGCGTTCCGAGTCCTATGGCCTGCGTCCCTATGAATCGCCCGACTTCTGCCCGGTGCTGCAGAGCGAGCTGAAAACGCGGATCGAGCGTAGCCAGTCGCTGTTCGCCTATGCGCTGCCGGTGATGGAAACGCTCTACGACCAGATCGTGAATACGCAGAGCATGGTCATCCTGACCGACGCCGATGGCCTGATCCTGCACTCGATGGGCGATGACGACTTTCTGGCCCGGGCCAACCAGGTCGCGCTGCGCCCGGGCGCGGAGTGGTCGGAAGCGCGCCGCGGCACCAACGCCATCGGCACGGCCCTGGCCGAGAACCGGGCCACGCTGGTACACGGCGCCGACCACTTCCTGGAGGCCAACCAGTTCCTGACCTGCTCGTGCATGACCATCCTCGACCCTTACGGCAAGACCGTGGGGGCGCTGGATGTGACCGGCGACCAGCGCGGTTTCCACAAGCACACCATGGCGCTGGTGCGGATGTCGGCGCAGATGATCGAGAACCAGCTGTTCGGCAACGCCTTCCGTGACATGGTGTGCATCCGCTTCCATTCGCGCGCGGAGTTCCTGGGCACGCTGGTCGAGGGCATCGTCTCCTTCACGCCCGGCGGGCGCTTCCTGTCAGCCAACCGCAGCGGGCAGTTCCAGCTTGGCCTGTCCAATGGCGCCCTGCATGCGCACACCTTCTCCTCGCTGTTCGGGCTGTCGATGTCGCAGCTGTTCGACGCGGTGCGCGCGGCTCATGCGGGCATCGTCCAGCTGCACCTGCCGAGCGGCGTCAAGGTCAGCGCCCGGGTCGAATGGAAGTCACCCGCCGCATCGCTGCCGGGCAACACCGATGCCGGCCAAGCAGTCCAGCCTGGCACGGCCGCCGCACCGCGCAGCCTGGCCGCAGGCCCCGCCCGCTCACCCGGGCTGGACGACCTGGACACGGGCGACGCGCAGATCCGCGCGGTCATCGGCAAGCTGCGCAAGGTCATCGGCAAGGATATTCCGGTGATGGTGCTGGGCGAGACCGGTACCGGCAAGGAACTGATGGCGCGCGCCATCCACGCCGACAGCCCGCGCCATGCCGGGCCCTTCATTGCCGTGAACTGCGCCTCCATCCCGGAAACCCTGATCGAGTCCGAGCTGTTCGGCTATGAAGAAGGCGCCTTCACCGGCGCCCGCAAGAAGGGCGGCATCGGCAAGATGCTGCTGGCCAACGGCGGCACGCTGTTCCTGGACGAGATCGGGGACATGCCGCTGCATCTGCAAGGACGGCTGCTGCGCGCGCTGCAGGAACGCGCGGTGTCGCCGCTGGGCAGCAGCAAGGTCATCCATGTCGACGTCTCGGTGGTATGCGCCACCAACCGCAACCTGCGTGACCTGGTCGCCAACGGCCAGTTCCGCGAAGACCTCTACTACCGCCTCAACGGGCTGGTGGTGCGGCTGCCGGCCCTGCGCGAGCGCGGCGACCTCGACGCGGTGGCCGCCAGGCTGCTGCGCCAGGACCAGGCGGGCGTGCAACCCGGCGAGCCGCCCCGCATCCGCGAGTCGGTGATGGAGATGTTCCGCCGCTACCACTGGCCGGGCAATATCCGCCAGCTGTGCAACCTGCTGCGCACCGCGCGGCTGATGGCCGAAGGCGAAGCCGAGATCACCGAGGACCACCTGCCCGACGACTTCCTCGATGACCTGCGCGAGCGCCAGGGGCATGCGGCGGTGCCCGCGGCCCATATGTTGCCGGGCGCGCAGCCCACGCGGCTGGCCGATGTCGAGGCCATGGCCATTGTCGCCACGGTCAAGGCGCACAACGGGAACATCTCTGCGGCGGCCAAGGCGCTGGGGATCTCGCGCAATACGGTCTACCGGAAAATGGAAGAGGCCCGCGGGCTGCCCCACCAGGCCGGCTGATTCGGGCCACGCACCAGGGCAGCCCCGCGCTCAGGCCAGCGGCTCGCCCTGCATCCACAGGTCTTCCAGCTCGCGCCAGGCGCGCTGCACGTTCAGCGGGTGGCGCGACTGGAAATGGCGCCAGTGCCGGAACGGCGCCGCCGCCACGGCGTCGCTGGCACGCGAGGCATCGCTGCCCGCGGCCAGCGCGGCGCCGATTCCGTGCGCCAGCGCATCCAGGTAAGCCAGCGTCGGCGCCAGCGTCTGGGCGGGTGTGCCCGGCGCGGTGCCCACCACCGTGCGCGCCGGCAGCTCCCGCAGCCGCCGCAGCGCCCGGCGCCACCCCTGCAGGGAGGCCTCGTGCATCTCCGGCACGCGCTCGCGGTAAGCCAGGCCACCCGCACACAGCAGCTGCAGTTGCGGCGCGTACAGCACCGTATCCGAGGCACTGTGCGCGTTCGCGTAAACCTGCACCTGCCAGGCGGTAGCGCCGGTTTGCAGCCAGCCATCGGGCTGCAGCGCGGGCTCCGGCAACACGATCGCGGCGCCGCGCATGGCACCGCTGCCGAGCAGCGTCGCCATGCGGGCCAGGCAGGCCGCGCAGCGTTGCCGCATCAGCGCAGCCGTGGCGGCGGAGGCCAGGAACACGGGCCGGGGCCGCAGCCGTGCGAGCGCGGCATTGGCCAGCACGTTCTCCGGGTGGGCGTGCGTGTTGACCACCCAACGCACGGGCTGCGGCGTCAGCGCCCGGATGGCGCCGAGCAGCGCACCGCCCCACGCCGCCTGCGGCCCGGGGTCCACCACCAGCACGCCCGCACCGCTCAGATGGACCAGGGTCGGCACCACTTCGGCGGCGTTGGCGCGCGCCACTTCGGCATTGCCGGCGCGGGCCACGTACACGCCTGGCTGCAGCCGCTCCAGCGTGACCCGCGTACCGGCAGCGGCCGCCGGCTGCCAGCCGTTCATGGCCAGCGCAAGCGTGGCGCCAAGAAAGCCGCGCCGCGTCGTCGGCATCACCGCTGCCAGCCAGCGGCGCGGATCGCGGCCACCAGCGCGTCGCGCATGACCCAGGCCGCCAGATGTCCGCCGTCCACCCAGGCCAGCCTTGCACCCGGCATGGCGGCCTGCACGCGCAGGGCGTTGGCGGGACGGCAGACCTTGTCGGCGCGGCCATGCAGCAGCGTCACCGGCAGGCCATGCGCGCCGATGACCCGCGCCGCCCTGAGCAAGGCCGGCTTGCCCAGTCCGGCCCGGTTGCGCAGGTAGTGCGCCTGAATGCGGTATTTGTTCACCGCGGCCATGCGCTCACGCCGCGGCAGCCGGCGCGACGCAGGGGAAAGACCCAGCAACGCCTGTTCGCTCGCCTGCCACGCCGCGGCAGTGTCCCGTTTTTGAACAGGCGTACCATTTTGCAACAGCCGTGACACAGTGAGCAGCCGCGCGCGCGCATCGGGCAAGCGCTCGCCCCATGTCTTGACGCAACGCAGCATGCGGCGGCCCCCATGGCGCGGTGAAAACAGCGCGAGCACATCGTCGCGGCCGGTCAGGAAGGTGCCGCGCAGGACCAGCGCCGCCACGGCGTGCGGGCATTGCGCCGCGTACGCCAGGGCAAGCGCCGCACCCCATGATCCGCCCACCACGCCCCAGCGCTCGATGCCCAGCGCACGGCGCAGCTGCTCCAGGTCGGCCAGCAGCGCGCCCGCGGTATTGCGGCGCAGGCAGCCAGCCGGCCTGGAGCGGCCGGCGCCGCGCTGGTCCGGCATCACCACGCGGTGCCGCCGCGGGTCGAACCATTGCGCCATGGCCGCAGAGCAGCCGCTGCCCGGCCCGCCATGCAGCACCAGCCACGGCTCGCCGTCCGCGGCGCCGGCCAGCCGCACGTGCACGCGCTGGGCGTCGGGCGTACGCAGGTGGAAGGTGGTGGCCGTGCCGGAAAAGCCGGCGAATATCGTGGATGCGTCGGGCATGGATGTTGCCTTGAGGGAATGCGGCAGTCGGGCGGCAGCCAGGCGCCGCGGCAAGACGATATTCACTAACCATGCCACCCAAGGAGAGAGACATGCGCTGGACCACCCCCGCCTACACCGAGCTGCGGCTTGGCTTTGAAATCACGATGTACATCGCCAACCGCTGAACGTGCCGCGGTGCCTGCGGCCGGCGGTGCGCCGACAGGCAAGCTGCGGGCCGCAAGCACAACCAACGCAGGCAGGCGCCAGGGCTGGCGCCTGTTCCGTGAAGCCATGACCCAACACCAAGCGCTCGCGCCATGACAAGCATCCGGGTACTGGGGTCGGCCGCCGGCGGCGGCTTTCCGCAGTGGAACTGCAACTGCCACAACTGCGACGGCGTGCGCCGCGGCACGGTGCGCGCCACGCCGCGCACGCAATCCTCGATCGCGCTGACGGGCGACGGGCCTGATGCCATCCTGGTCAATGCCTCGCCCGATATCCTGCAGCAGCTGCGCCAGGCACCCGCGCTGCAGCCCGCGCGCGCGCCGCGCGACACCGCCATCGCCGCGGTCGTGCTGATGGATGCGCAGATCGACCACGTCACCGGCCTGCTGATGCTGCGCGAACACCGCGAGGCGCTGCCGCTCTATGCCACCGCCGCCGTGCTGGACGACCTGGGCGCCGCCTTCCCGCTGACGCGCATCCTGTCGCACTACTGCGGACTGCGGACGCATGCCCTGCCCTGCGACGGCACCGCGTTTTCAGTCCCGCCGCTGGACGGCCTGACACTGACGGCGATACCGCTGGAGAGCAAGGCCCCGCCCTACTCGCCCAACCGCCACGCGCCGCGCGCGGGCGACAACATCGGCCTGCGCATCGAAGACCGCCGCAGCGGCCGCAGCGCCTTCTATGCGCCCGGCCTGGGCCGCATCGACGACCACGTCTTTGCCGAGCTGCACAGCGCCGACATCGTGCTGGTCGACGGCACCTTCTGGCGCGACGACGAGATGCAGGCGCCTGGCTTCTCGGGCAAGAGCGCCGCCGACATGGGCCACCTGGCCCTGTCGGGACCCGGCGGCATGATCGAGGTCCTGGAGCGGCTGCCCGCCAGCCGCAAGATTCTTATCCATATCAACAATACCAACCCGGTGCTGGTGGAAGACTCGCCCGAGCGCGCAGAGCTGGCGCGGCATGGCATCGAGGTGGCGTACGACGGCATGGAAATCGCCCTATGACAACTGCCATCCTCCCCATCCCCCCCATCGCCTGGACCGAGGCCGAGTTCGAGGCCCGCCTGCGCGCCATGGAAAGCGGCTACCACATCCACCATCCCTTCAACCAGCGCATGGCGGCAGGCCAGTGTTCGCCCGCGCAGATCCGCGCATGGGTGGCCAACCGCTTCTACTATCAGGACAACATCCCGCTGAAGGACGCCGCCATCCTGTCCAATTGCCCCGAGCGCGACACCCGCCGCGAGTGGGTGGTGCGCATCCTTGACCACGACGGCACCGACACCCAGCCCGGCGGCATCGAGGCCTGGCTGCGCCTGGGCCAGGCGGTGGGCCTGGAGCGCGAAGCACTGCTGAGCCACCGGCACGTGCTGCCCGGGGTGCGCTTTGCCGTCGATGCCTACGTCAACTTTGCGCGCCGCGCACCGTGGCAGGAAGCCGTGTGCTCGTCGCTGACGGAGATGTTCGCGCCCGCAATCCACAAGGAACGCCTGGCCGGCTGGCCCACGCATTACCCGTGGATCGAGGCCGCCGGGCTGGACTACTTCCGCTCTCGCATTCCGCTCGCGCAGCGCGACGTGGACCATGGCCTGCGCGTGACGCTGGGCCATTTCCGCAGCGCGGCGCAACAGCAGCGCGCCCTCGACATCCTGCAGTTCAAGCTCGACGTGCTCTGGTCGATGCTCGACGCCATCCAGCAAGCCAACCCATGACAGCCAGCACGCAAGACCTCGCCAGACCGACCCTGCACCGGACCTTTCGCCTGCAATGGGAAGCCTCCCAGCAAAGCTGGGTGCTGCTGTACCCGGAAGGCATGGTCACCCTCAACGACAGCGCCGCCGCGATCCTGCAGCGCTGCGACGGCAGCCACACGCTGGACATGCTGATCGACGACCTGCAGGCCGCGTTTGGCGTGCAGGGAATCGCCCCGGAGGTACATGCCTTTGTCAAACATGCGATCGAACGCGGCTGGCTGGTCTGAGGCCGCGCCCGGCCCGCCGCTGTGGCTGCTGGCCGAGCTGACCTACCGCTGCCCGCTGCATTGCGCCTTCTGCTCCAACCCGGTGGACTATGCCCGGCATACGGCCGAGCTGAGCACCGTGCAATGGTGCGACGTGTTCAGCCAGGCGCGGGCGCTGGGCGCGGTGCAGCTCGGGCTGTCCGGCGGCGAACCACTGCTGCGCAAGGACCTTGAAGTACTGGTCAGGCATGCGCATGGCCTGGGCTTCTACACCAACCTCATCACCTCGGGCGTGGGCCTGACCGACGCCCGCCTTGCCGCCCTGCGCGACGCCGGCCTGGACCATATCCAGCTGTCGTTCCAGGACTCCACCCGCGAGCTCAACGACTTCCTGTCCAGCACCCGCACCTTCGACCTGAAGCAGCGCGTGGCGCGCATGATCAAGGCGCACGGCTATCCGATGGTGATGAACTGCGTGCTGCACCGGCATAACCTGCCGCATGTCGGCACCATCATCGAGATGGCCCTGCAGATGGGCGCCGAATACCTGGAACTGGCCAACACGCAGTACTACGGCTGGGCCTGGGAGAACCGGCTGGCGCTGCTGCCCACCCATGAGCAGCTGCGCGAGGCCGAGGCCGTGGTCCGGCAGTACCGCGCGCGCATCGGCAGGCAATGCCAGATCCTGTTCGTCGTGCCTGATTACTTCGAGGCGCGGCCCAAGAAGTGCATGAACGGCTGGGGCACCACCTTCCTTGGCGTGGCGCCGGACGGCACCGCGCTGCCCTGCCACGCGGCGCGCATGCTGCCGGGCCTGGCGCTGCCCAATGTCGCCACGCAGGGGCTGCGCGAGATCTGGACCGAAAGCGATGCCTTCCGCCGTTTCCGCGGCACGCAGTGGATGCAGGAACCCTGCCGTTCCTGCGACCAGCGCGAGCAGGACTACGGCGGCTGCCGCTGCCAGGCGTTCCTGGTCACCGGCGACGCCACCGCCACGGACCCGGTGTGCGAGCGCTCCGGCGCGCACGACAAGGTCAGCGAGATCGTGCTGCAGGGCCGGCTGGCCATGGCGCAGGCGCGCGAGCAAGCGATGGTATTTCGCAGCGATGGCAACTCGCTGCGGCTGAGCAGCGGCCAGCGCTAAGAAAGGAAAAACCCCGGCATGGCAGGCGCCAGCCGGGGTTCCTTGCCGGCATGCCGGCATCGTCAAGACAGTCGCCGGCCTCAGCTGGCACTCAACACCCACTCCGCCAGTTTCTTCGCATCGTCCTCAGCAAGGCTGCCATGCGGCGGCATCGGAATCCGCCCCCACGCGCCCTTGCCGCCTTCGCGGATCTTCTTTGCCAGCCGCTCCGCCGCCTGGCTGTCGCCCTTGTACTTGGCAGCCACCTCGGCAAACCCCGGGCCCACCAGCTTTGACTGCATGCCATGGCAGGAAAAGCAGCCGCTCTTGTCGGCCAGGGCCTGCATGTCGGCGGCCGTGCCGGCCAGCGCCGCGCCCGGCAGCAGCGCCGAAGCCACCGCCAGCGCCATCCATTCCTTCTTCATACCTGAGTCCCGTTTCATCCTGTTGCACCCGCGCCGGGCAGTGTCATCTCCCGCCAGCTCAGCTCTTGTGCAGCTTGAACACCCACACCGAGCCGCCCTGCTCCAGGAAGTTCACGCGCTTGGCCACCTCGCCGCCCCACAGCGGCACCGCGCCGCCCCAGCCGGACACCACCGCCACGTACTGCTCGCCGTTCTCTTCCCAGGTGACCGGGGGCGCCACCACGCCGCTGCCGGTCTGGAACTGCCACAGCTCCTTGCCGGTCCTGGCGTCGGCCGCCTTCAGGTAGCCTTCCGGCGTGCCCCAGAACACCAGCCCGCCGGCGGTGGTCATCACCCCGCCCCACAGCGGCGCGCTGTTCTTGACCTCCCACATGATCTTGCCGCTCTTGGGGTTGATGGCCCGCAGCGTGCCGATATAGTCCTCGTTCAGCGGACGGATGGTGAAACCCGCGCCCAGGAAGGCAGCGCCCTTCTTGTAGCTGATGGGCTCGTTCCAGATATCCATGCCCCACTCGTTGGCGGGCACGTAGAACAGGCCGGTCTGCGGGCTGTAGGCCATCGGCTGCTGGTTCTTGCCGCCAAGGAAGCCCGGCGCGGCAAACACGGACTTGCCCTTCTTCTCGTCGCTGCCGGCGGCGGGGTCGCCGGGGCGGCCTTCGGCGATGTAGTTGGGGCGGCCGCTCTTCAGGTCGATGCCGGTGGCCCAGGTGATCTTCCTGACGAAGGGGAAGGCGTTGACCAGCTTGCCGCTGGCCGCGTCGTTGACGTAGAAGAAGCCATTGCGGTCGGCCTTGCCGCCCATGCGCTTGCCGTCCAGGTCGAAGGTCACGAACTCATTGACGCCATCGAAATCCCAGCCGTCGTTCGGGGTGTTCTGGTAGTGCCAGGCGATCTTGCCGGTGGCGGGATCCAGCGCCACCGTCGAGGCCGAGTAGAGGTTGTCGCCCTTGCGGATATGGCTGTTCCACGGCCCCGGATTGCCGGTGCCGAAGTACACCAGCCCGGTGGCCGGATCGTAGGTGCCGCCCAGCCAGGTGGCGGCGCCGCCGGTCTTCCAGGTCTCGCCTGGCCAGCTTGCGTTGGCGGTGCCGGTCACGCCGTTCTCGGTCTTGTTGCCGTCCTTGTCGTACTTGTAGCCCATATGGCCTTCGACCACCGGCCGCGACCACACCAGCTGCCCGGTCTTGGCATCGCGTGCGTCGACCCGGCCCACCACGCCGAACTCGCCGCCCGAGATGCCGGTCAGCACCATGCCCTTGACGATCATGGGCGCCGCCGTGTACGAATAGCCGGCGGCGTAGTCCTCCAGCTTCTCCTTCCACACCACCTTGCCGGTCTTCTGGTCCAGCGCCACCAGCTGCGCATCGAGCGTGCCGAAGATCACCAGGTTGTCGTAGAGTGCCGCACCGCGGTTCACCACGTCGCAGCACGGCATGATGCCTTCGGGCAGCCGGTGCTCATACTTCCAGAGCTTGCGCCCGGTCTTCAGGTCCAGCGCATAGATGCGCGAATACGAGGCCGTCACGAACATCTTGCCGTCATGGATCAGCGGCTGCGATTCCTGCCCGCGCTGCTTCTCGCCGCCAAACGAGAACGACCACGCCGGCACCAGCTGCCCGACGTTCTTCGTATTGATGCGCGACAGCGTGGAATAGCGCTGGCCTTGCGGGCCCATGCCCCACGACAACACATCGCCGGGGCTCTTTGCGTCGTTCTCGATCATGGCATCGGTCACAGCCGCCTGCGCGGCCAGACTGGCCGCGGCAGCCGCAACCGCCATCACTACTCGTAACGTCCTCATTGCCATCTCCTCTCTTGTTTTGGGTTTCCCAGGTGCGCCACTGCGCCACCCACCAGACACGCCTTTGGCAATTCCCATGCCAGTCGCATCCCCGCACCAGCACGCCGGTTGCGGCCCGGTTGCGTGATGACGGCCGTGCCAGCGCGCAACACTGCGTTGCAGTTGCTCCAGAACTGAACAGCCCGCCTCGGCTGGCCGGCGTCAGTGGCCAAGCGCGGCTTCCTCACGCGCCGGGTAGAGATGGCCGACGTTGCGCAGGTACTCCGCGGGCATCGCGGCCCAGTGCGCGTAGGGCTGCGGCACCGGCATCGCGATGACCTCGGCCAGGTCGCGCCCCTGCGCCGCGGCCTCGCGCAGGCGCGTATCCAGCCATTGCAGGTAGCCGCGCGTCTGCGCGATGGCCTCAGCGCCGCCGCCGGCCGCAGGCACTGGCCCGTGGCTGGGGACCAGCACGCGCGCCCCGCTGTCGGCCAGCAGCGCCTGCAGCCGGCCCAGGCTGGCCAGCCAGCGGCCGATATCCGCGTGCGGCGTGGTCGGAATGCGTTGCCGGAACACCAGCCCGCCGGCAAAGACCACGCCCGCGCTGTGGTCCAGCACCACCAGGTCGTCGCCGGTATGGCCGTCCAGGCGCACCAGCTCCAGCGTATGGCGCCCGATCGTGAGCCGGCCCGGCGCCAGCGCGTGCGCAGCCGGCACGGGCTCGGTGCCGCGCATCCAGTCGCCGCACAGGCGGTAGAGGTTGTCGGCATAAGCGGCGCCCTCGCGCCGCGCCCCGTCGATGGTGCCGGCCAGGGCGCTGCCGCCCACATCGGCATAGGCCTGGTTGCCGAAGAAATAGTCGGGATGCAGGTTCAGGTTCAGCACCAGCCGCACCGGGGCGGCCGTGACCGATGCAATCGCCTTGCGCTGCTGCTCGCCATACAGCCGCGACGGGCCGGTGTTGATGACCACCACGCCGTCGCCGGTGTCGATGAACGCCGTATTGATGATGTTGCAGCCGTTGCCGGGCGCGAAGTCGGCATTGGCGCCTTCCAGCAGCCACACGCCCGCGGCGATCTCGCGCGGGGCCAGGCGATAGTCAGGAGGCTGCAGCGCAGCCTGCTGGGCGAATGCCGGCGGCACGGGCTGGCCCGCCAGGCATAGCAGCAACCACAGTAGCAATCGCCGCTTCATGGTGACACCCGCGCCGCGATGCGGTTGCCGTTGTTGTCGTGGCCGGCCACCGTCATGCCCGGCGGCACGGCATCGCGCAGGTCGAAGGAGAAGATCGGATTCTCGGCAACCGGCTCATGCAGCGTCAGGCGCAGCAGCGGCTGCCGGGCCGCGTCGGCAAGAACCAGGGTCTCGATGTGGAACGCCGGGATGCCCGCTGCCAGTCCGGTATCCATCGGATGCATCACGCGCAGCCGCACGCGTGCCGCGGCCCCGCCGAAGCCCGGGAACACACGCGCGTCCACGCGATTGAGCGTGCGGCTCCAGCTGCCGTCGCGGCGGGTGGCGCCGGGCACCGTACAGCCCCCGCCGCCGGCATCGACCAGCACGCTGCCGACATGCCAGGTGCCATCGCGCGTGCGCGCCGCCACCCGCACCGGCGAAGCCTGTTCCAGCTTGAAGCGGAACGACAGCGACGGGCGCACCCGCAGCGGTTCGAACGCCAGCACCTCGCGGATCGGGTTGCGGTCGACCGCCACCACGATGCGATCCACTTCGCCCAGCGCCGAGGCATCGAAGGCGATCGGCACGCGCATGGGGTCTTCCGCAAACGCCGGCCCGGTCACCCTGACGCGGCTGTCGAACACCACCGGGCCAGACTGCAGCAGCTCCTTGTGGATCCAGGCCCATTGCGGCGACTGCAGCGGATCGCTGTGCGCGATGACGGCGCCCGCTGCCCCGGCAGCCGCTACCGCCGCACTGGCCAGGCCCAGTGCGGCCGCCATCAGCAGGAGCATGCCCCGCGTCCGGCGCCTCATGCCTGCTGCCCCCGGCGCGCCATGCCGCGCTGCGGGTCGTAGCCCTGCAGCGCCAGCGCGAAGAACACCACCGCGCTGCCCGCCACCACCGCCAGGCTCAGCGGCGCCACCTGCCCGTACAGCGCAAAGCGGATCGCCTCGACCGCGTGGGTGAAGGGATTGAAGCGGGCCAGCTGGTACACCAGCTCCGCGCCCGACTCCTGCAGCTTCCACAGTGGATACAGCGCCGAGCTGATGAAGAACATCGGGAAGATCACGAAGTTCATGGTGCCGGCAAAGTTCTCGAGCTGGCGCACATGGACCGACAGCAGCAGGCCCAGCGCACCCAGCATCAGCGCGGCCAGCGCCATGGCGCCCGTCGCCGCCAGCAGGTGCAGGGACTCGAAGCGGATGCCGAAGGCCATCGCCACCAGCAGGAACGCGGCCATCTGCAGCAGCGACAGCACCGTACCCGCCGCCAGCTTGCAAGCCAGCAGCCAGCCCCGCGGCAGCGGCGCGGTCAGCAGCAGCCGCATCACGCCCATCTCGCGGTCGTACACCATGGCCAGCGACGACTGCATGCCGTTGAACAGCGCGATCATGCCCAGCAGTCCGGGCGCCACGTAGACCTTGTATTCGATGTAGGTGTCGTAGGGCGGCGCAATGGCGACGCCCAGCGCGTTCTGGAAGCCCGCGGCAAACACCAGCAGCCACAGCAGCGGGCGCACCAGCGACGACAGCAGGCGCCCGGGCTGGCGCAGGTACTTGCGCAGCTCGCGCCCGCAAACCGCGCGCAGCGCGCGCCAGCGATGGATCAGGATGGAGGCCATGGGTGCGCTACGCGGATGGGGCCCGGCACGCCGTGTCGGCTTCATCGGCGCCCAGGGTGTCGAGGTTGTTCTTCGGATGCAACACGCCTTCCACCGGGGCCATGCCGGCCACGCCGTCGGGGTGGGCCAGCAACACCGGCTGGCGCAGCTGGCGGTCCCAGCGGCGGAACGACAGCGGCGGCCCCTTGAAGCCGTCCACCACCACCTGCCCGGCGGCAAGCGCCTGCGCCTGTCCGGCAAACCCGGCCCCCGGCAGGCGCGCCACGCTCTCGGCAATGGCCTTGACCGCCACCCAGGCAGCCCAGTCGTAGCCGGTCATCGGACGGCCCGCCGCGCGCATGAAGCGCCGGTTGAGCTGCGGCCCGCCATTGCGCTCCCAGGCCCAGTGCCACGCCTGCGCGCCCAGCCCGCCGGCGCCCACCACCGGGCGCGGCAGCAGCGTGGCGTAGGGCACGCCGCGGGCGAACTCGCCGTCGGCATCGGCCACCACCACCACGTCATAGTCCACGCCGCCGGTCAGCAGGCCGAGGTTGGCCTGGTCGCGCTCACGCGGGTCGTTGGACAGCCGGAAGGCGCGCTGCGCCGACCAGGCAATGCCAAAGCGCCGCGCCGACGCCACCAGCGCGTCGCGCTGCGCCGCATCGGCCGCGGACGGGCCGCTCAGCAGCAGGGCGCGGCGCCATTTGCGCAGCGCCAGGTACTGCATCAGCGCATCCGCGCGCATGCGCAGGCTGGGCAGCGTGTGCAGCAGCACCGGCGCGCAGCCGGCGCCGCGCAACGCGTCGTCGTCGGCCGACACGTTGAACAACAAGGCCTCGCCCGGCTTGACCGCGCCCGTGGCCGCCCTGACCGATGCCGGCGGCAGGTCCAGCAGGATATAGCGCGTGCCCTGCCGCGCCAGCGCCGCGACCAGCGGGGCCACCTCGGCTTCAGTGCGGGCTTCCTGTGCTTCCAGCCTGAGCGACTGGCCCGCGGCCCCGAGCGCCACGCGCGCTTCGGCGGCCGCCACCTGGGCGCCGTCGAGCGCACGGCCCTGCGGCTGGCCGGGATAGCGCTGCGCCAGGCGCCGGGGCGCATAGCGCGCGTCGTCGGCCTGCGACACGACCGCCACGCGCACCTCGGCAGCGTGCACCGCGGCAGGCAGCCACGCCAGCGCCACGGCGCCCAGCCCGGCACGCCACCACTGCCACCACGCACGCGAGCGCTCAGTCATCGATCGCCACCGAATGCGGCACCCGGCCCGCCTTGAGCGTGGCCACCGCCTTGCGGCTGGCGGTGTCCACCACGCTGACATCGTCGGACAGGCCGTTGGCGACATAAAGCCGCGCGTTGTCGCGGCTCAGCGCCAGCCCCCATGCGCGGCGGCCGACCAGAACATAGTCCTGCACCCGGCGCGACGCCACCTCGACCACCGCGACATGGTTGGCGCGGCCGAGCCCGATATAGGCGCGCGTGCCGTCGCCGCTGGCCGCCATGCCCACCGGGGTCACGTCCTCGGCGCGAAAGCCCCGCGGCGCGAAGGCGATGGTCTGGGCCACCTCGAAGGTATCGGTACGGATCACGCTGACGCTGGCCGAGAGCTCGTTGGATACCCACAGCTCCTTGCCGTCGCGCACCAGCAGCAGCCGCCGCGGCCGGTTGCCGACCTGGATATTGCGGATCACCTTGCGCGAGGCCACGTCGATGACATGGACCAGGTTGGCCACCTCCGAGGTCACGTACACATGCCTGCCGTCGGCGCTGACCTTGACGCCCTCCGGCTCCTCGCCCACCCTGACCGCGAACACGCGCTTGCCCGACGCCGTGTCGTAGGCCGACAGCAGCCCGTCCTCTTCATTCGAGACATAGAGCGTGCGGCCGTCCTGGCTGAGATCGAACAACTCCGGATCGTCCCCCACCGGCAGCGATGCCACGGTCTTGCGGCTGGCCACGTCGACCACATCCACCCGGTTGTCGTCGCTGCAGGCCACGTACAGGCGCGTCCGGTCGGGCGACAGTTGCAGGTGGCGCGGGCGCTTGCACTGCCGCCATACCGCGACCAGCTGCCGGCTGCGGGCATCGAAGACGGCGAGGGCATCGTCCTTCTCGCTCGAGACAAAGACCTGGTTGCCAGCCTGGCCGGCGGGTCGCGCGGCCCCGCCCTGCGCGCCTTCGGCCAGGCCGGCGGCAACCAGCAGCGTCGTGACCAGCAGCAAGGCGCCGGCAAACCAGCGGGGAGATGGCATCTTGTTCATGCGGGTACGCGCCTCGCGGCCGGGTCAGTGACAGGGGCCCGCGGCGTCATGGCCAGGAAAGCGCCCTCCAGGGTGTCGCACGCAGCGGCGCCGCGCAGTGCGGCCGGGGTGCCGTCGAAACGCACCGTGCCGCGGTCCAGCACGATCACGCGGTCGGCGTGCTCCACCTCCTGCACCAGGTGGGTGGCCCACAGCACGCCGGCCTGCGCCCGCGCCGTCAGGCGCCGCGCATCGGCCACCAGTTGCGCACGCGAGGCCGGGTCCAGCCCCACCGTCGGCTCGTCCAGCAGCAGCATGGCCGGTTCATGCAGCAGCGCGCGCGCCAGTTCCACCTTGCGCCGGTTGCCGCCCGAAAGCTCGCGCACCGGTGCGCGCGCACGCGCCGCCAGCCCGAAGTCATCGAGCAGCCGGGCGATGCGCAGCGCCGCCACGCCGCGCGGCAGCCCGTGCAGGTCCGCGTGAAAGCGCAGGTTGGCCAGCACCGGCAGGTCCAGGTCGATGGCCGGCTGCTGGAACACGATGCCCAGCCGCGCCAGCGCGCGCACCGGATCGCGCCGCATGTCGCTGCCCATGACCGTGACCTGCCCGGTATCGGCCACGAACAGGCCGCTGAGGATCTGGAACAGCGTCGTCTTGCCCGCCCCGTTGGGGCCGAGCAGTGCCACGAACTCGCCGCGCCGCACGCTGAGCGAGACCCCATCCAGGGCCACGCGGCTGCCAAAGGCCTTGCGCACGGCATCGCAGCACAGCGCCGGCGGCGCTTGCATGGCCATCACAGCTGCCCCCTGGGCCGCGCGGTGCCCACGCGCTCGGCAAAGCTCCGCTCGGTCTCCCACGCATGGCGCAGGAAGTCATCGTATTGCGCGGTATTCAGGTAGGTCAGCTCCTGGTCGTACCTGGCCAGTTCCGCAAGGTGGCGCGGCTGCTGCATCGCGGCACGGAATGCGTCATGCAGGCGGCGGACGATTGCCGGATCGGTGCCGCGCGGCACGCCGATGCCGTAGGGCGAGTTATGAACCGCATCGGCAAAGCCCAGCTCGCTTACCGTCGGCACCTCGGGCCAGCGCGGTGAGCGCTGCGCGCTGAACACGGCCAGCAAGCGCAGCTTGCCGGTCTCGACGAAAGGCGCGAAGCCGGTGGAATTGACCCCCGCCATCAGCGAACCGTTGGCCACGGCCAGCATCTGGTCAGCGGTGCCGTGATACGGCACGTGGATATAGCGCACGCCGCTGCGCCCGAGCACGTCCTCCATCGCCAGATGGGCGGTGGTGCCGATGCCGGTGGAGCCCACGGTCAGCTCGCCCGGATGCGCGCGGCCCCAGGCGACCAGGTCGCGCAGCGAGCGTAACGGGCTGTCTGCGGGCACCACGATGCCGAAGGTATAGCCCGAGATCATCAGCACCGGCTGGATGTCGCGCAGCGGCTGCCAGGCGGTCTTCTGCTGATGCGGGAAGCGATATACCGTCAGCGGCAGCTGGCCGATGGTGTAGCCGTCCGGCCGCGCCGCGGCAAGCAAGCCGCCCACCAGCGTGCCGCCGGCGCCCGGCCGGTTCTCCACCACGACCGGCTGCCCCAGCTCGCGCCCGGCCAGCTCCGCCAGGATGCGCATGGAGATATCGGTGGCGCCGCCCGCTGGCCATGGCACCACCAGCGTGATCGGCCGCGACGGATACCCGTGCGCGCCCTCGGCCAGCGCTGCGCCCGCATGGACCAGGCCGAGGCACGGCAACAGCAGGCAGGCAAGGCAGCGACCAAGGCGGCGGAACATGGCTAAGCACCAGGCAGAGTGTTGATGCAGGTGAACAGAGCAAGGCCGATACCATGTGCAGCGCAGCATCAGGCCGCGCTCCATGCCAGCCGTTGCCTGGCCGCGCCGGACGCACTGCCGGACGCTGCAGCCAGGCCGTGCCTTGTGCGGTGCGCCGCGAACGACTGTCCCATGGTTGAGCACCGGCCCGCTGCTTGTGTCCGCAGCTGTCCTGTTTTGTGACAGGCATCGGCGCAAGGCGGGTTCGGCCAGCGCGTTCCCGGGCCGCTCACCGCGCAAGTGCCGGACTCCCGATGCACGGTACGAAACCTGCTCAGCTCCGGGCAGGCGCTACCCAATGCAGGTATCGCGCCGCTTATCCGGAGGAGACGGAACCATGCCAGCCAACCCGCGCCCCGCACCGCCAGGGCAGGCGCCGCGCGACACCGTGGCTTGCCGCCGCAGGACCAGCCGCGGCGCCGCCACCGCGATTGCCATGGCGGTCGCCCTGATGGCCCAGCGGCCCGCTGTTGCGCAGCACGACACCGCTGTCCCAAACCAGGACAGCGCCATGCTGCCGGAAGTCCTGGTGGTGGCCGCCGCGCCGCTGCCAGGCATCGGCGTCGACAGCGACCTGGTGCCCTACACCGTGCAGACCGTGCGCGGCGACGACCTGGATCGGTCGCGCGCCGGCAACCTGGCCGAGTACCTGTCCCGCAACCTGGCCGGCGTCAACGTCAACGACATCCAGGGCAGCCCGTTCCAGACCGACATCACCTACCGCGGCTTCCGTGCCTCATCCATTCCGGGCGTGCCGCAGGGACTGTCGGTCTACCTGGACGGCATCCGCGTCAACGAGCCCTTCGGCGACGTGGTCAGCTGGGACATGATCCCGGAAGCCGCGCTGGCGAGCGTGTCGCTGGTGTCCAGCGCCAACCCGGCCTACGGCCTCAATACCCTGGGCGGGGCGCTGGCCATGACCACTCGTTCCGGGCTGGACTCGCCCGGCTTCGAGGCCGACCTGTCCTACGGCAGCGGCGCCCGCAAGCGCGCCGACCTGTCCGGCGGCGTGCGCAGCGACAGCGGCTGGCACGCATTCGCGGCCGGCACCCTGTTCCAGGAGCATGGCTGGCGCGACCAGTCGGGCGGCCGGCTTGGCAACGTCTTCGCCAAGGCTGGCTATGCGGGCGACACTGACAGCGTGGACGTGTCAGTGCTGCACGGCCGCAGCACGCTGACCGGCAACGGGCTGGTGCCCAGCTTCCACGCCAGCGCCAACGGCACGCTGCCAGACCTCTACCAGGCCAACCGCCACGCCGTGTACACCTACCCCGACCAGACCCGCAACCAGGTGACCCAGGTCGCCGTCAACGGCCGCCACTGGTTCGACGACAAGACCAGCGCCGCCGCGCTGGCCTACGTGCGCACCAGCCGCCGCGACACCACCAACGGCGATGTCAACCCCGCCTACGAGGCCTATGCCGAAGACTGCGAGGACGGCTTTGCGCCCGACGGCAGCCCGCTCGGCGCCGACTGCGGCATGACCCGGGCCGAAGGCGCCGCGCTGCATCCCGCCGTGATCAACACCACCCATATGTGGCAGCAGACCGTCGGCATGGCGCTGAGCATGGCCAGGGAGACCGACCGCCACCTGCTCAACGCCGGCCTGACCCTGGACCGCAGCCGCCTGACCTATTCGCAGTACGCGCAGCCCGGCACCTTCACCGACGACCGCGGCGCCGTGGCCGACCCGGACGCCCCCAATGCCCTGTTCTCCGGCGTCGGCGGCAGCTCGCGCATGCTCGGCCTGTACCTGTCCGACACCTGGTCGCTGACCCCCAGCACCTTCCTGACCGCCTCGGCCAGGTGGAACCATGTCGAGGTAAGCAATACCCTGCGCAACAGCGACGGCAGCGAACAGCCGCGCGAGAGCTTTACCTACCGCCGCCTCAACCCCGCGCTGGGACTCTCGCAGAAGCTGGGTGGCGGCGTCACCGTGTTCGGGGGCTACGCGCAGAACAACCGCGTACCGACCGTGCTCGAACTCGGCTGCGCCGACCCGACGCGGCCCTGCCGCCTGCCGGCCGGCCTGCAGGCCGATCCCTACCTGAAGCAGGTGGTCTCACACTCCTATGAAGCAGGCGTGCGCTGGCACCGCGGCAAGGACACCGAAGTCACCGCGTCGCTCTACCGCGTCGACAATCACGACGACATCCTCTTCCTGCGCGCGCCGAACACCCAGCTCGGCTACTTCGCCAACTTCGACCGCACCCGCAACCAGGGTCTGGACCTCACCGCCCGCCAGCGCGTGGGCGATGTCACGCTGCGGCTTGCCTACAGCTATCTGCAGGCCACCTACCAGGCCGCCGGCCAGCTTGCCGCCGGCGAACGCACCATCGACATCCGGCCCGGCATGCGCATGGCGGGCCTGCCCCGCCATACGCTCAAGCTGGGCCTCGACTGGCAGGCACTGGCCGGCCTGACGCTTGGCGCCGACCTGGTGGCGGTGTCAGGCACCGTCTCCAGCGGCAACGAAGACGGCCTGCGCAGCGACCCGCAGCCGGGCGCGCCGCCGAAGACCGCCGACTGGCATGTGCCCGGCTACGCCACCCTGAACCTGCGCGCGGCGTACAAGGTGAACAAGCGGTTTGAGATCTATGCACGCTTGGCCAATGTCTTTGACCGGCGCTACGAGACCTACGGACAGATCGCGAACGATGTGTTCCCCGGCGGTAGCCTGGTGCGCCCGCACGTGGCACCGGGGGATGCCGCCAGCGCGCTGTTCGTGGCACCGGGCGCGCCGCGCAGCTTCTGGCTGGGGGCGGTGTTCCGGATGTAGCAAGCCAGGCACGCCAGATCCACACCCACGCCCTGCGCCACGGTGTCCCCCTCACTCGTTTGAGTGTATTCAACCCCTCCCCTACGGAAGAGGGGATCAGCGCCAGGGAACTGCGGCCGACATGGCGGGGAGAAGGGGGCGCGGTCCGGCAGCCGTGGCGCGCCGGAATCCATGCAAAGCAAACAAGGCATGCGCCCCCTGCCCATCGAGAATGAGGAGGAATGCCGTGCGCGACAACCAGCCCGTCACCCAGCGCGAGTTTGATTTCCCGGACAACGCCACGCTGATGTCGACCACCGACACGCAGAGCTACATCACCTACGCCAACGCCGCGTTTGTCGAGGTCAGCGGATTCACGCGGGAAGAAATCCAGGGGCAGCCGCACAACCTGGTGCGCCATCCCGACATGCCCGCCGAAGCCTTTGCCGACATGTGGGCCACCCTCAAGGGCGGAGAGCCATGGACCGCGCTGGTCAAGAACCGCCGCAAGAACGGCGACCATTACTGGGTCCGCGCCAATGCCACGCCCGTGGTGCGCAACGGCCGGCCCGCCGGCTACATGTCGGTGCGCACCAAGGCAACACGCGAGGAGATAGCGGCAGCGGAAAAGCTGTATCGCGATTTCCGCGAGGGCCAGGCCGGCAGCCGGAAATTCCACAAGGGACTGATCGTGCGCACGGGCCTGATGGCCTTTACCTCGCTGTTCCAGACCATGCCGGTACGCTGGCGCGTGCGGCTGGCGCTGGCCGCCCTGCTCCCCGTCAGTATCATCGGCGCCTGGGGCATGGGCCTTTCCGGCATGGCACTGCCAGGCTTTGCAGGGGTCATGGCGCTTGCCACGTTGCTGGCATCCTGGTGGCTGCAACGGCAGATCACCACCCCGCTGGAACAGGTCCTGCAGCAGGCGCTGCGCGTGGCGTCCGGCGAAAGCCAGAAGGCCGTGCACATGAACCGGGTCGACGAGATCGGCATGACGCTGCGCACGATCAGCCAGCTCGGCCTGATGTTCCGCTGGCTGATCGACGACGTCAGCGGCCAGGTCGTCAATGTCCAGACCGCCAGCAATGAAATCGCGCGCGGCAATATCGACCTGAGCGCGCGCACCGAACAGGCGGCGTCCAGCGTGCAGGAAACCTCCGCGTCGATGGCGCAGATGACCTCCACGGTGCAGAGCAACGCGGAGACCGCGGCGCAAGCCAACAAGCTGTCCGGCTCCGCCAGCGTCGCCGCGGAGCGCGGCGGGCAGGCGGTGTCGGAGGTCGTCAACACCATGAACGAGATCACCGAGAGCTCCAGGCGCATCGCCGATATCATCGGCGTGATCGATGGCATTGCCTTCCAGACCAATATCCTGGCGCTCAATGCGGCGGTGGAAGCCGCCCGCGCCGGCGAACAGGGCCGCGGCTTTGCCGTGGTGGCCGGCGAGGTGCGCAGCCTGGCGCAGCGCAGCGCCAATGCCGCCAAGGAAATCAAGGGACTGATCGATGTCAGCGTCCACAACGTCGCGTCCGGCGCCAAGCTGGTCGACGAAGCCGGCAAGGCCATGGACGACATCGTCTCGCAGGTCAAGCGCGTATCCGACCTGATCGCCGAGATCAGCGCCGCCACCACCGAGCAAAGCAGCGGAATATCCCAGGTAGGGGGCGCGGTCAGCGACCTTGACAACATCACCCAGCAGAACGCCGCGCTGGTCGAGCAAAGCGCGGCTGCGGCCGAAAGCCTGAAGCAGCAGGCAACACGGCTGGTGGAGGCGGTCAGCGTGTTCCGCTAAGCGCGGCGAAGCGGGCCGGCATGCAGTGGACCTGTCGGCCCGCTATCGGGGCGCGCTACTATTCGCCTGACACGGCGCCTTTGCGTCGAGCGTCAGCCCTGCCCCCAACCCGTCATGACCCGCATTGTCCGCATCGCCCTCCACACCCTGGCATCCGCAAGCCTCATGTTCCTGAGCACCGCGCATGCCACCGACATCGACTGCGATCCGTCCGCCACCGCCGCCAACGCTACGCAGGCGCAGCGCCTGATCTGCGAATCCGCGCTGTTTTCCATGGGCTACCAGCGCATCTATGCCGACCAGCAGCGCCTGCTCAAGGCGCGGGCAATCACCGACGCCGACATTGCAGCATTCCGCAAAAAGCGGGACCGCTGCGATTCGGCATCGTGCCTGGACACGGTCTTCCGGGAGTGGAATGCATTCGCCAGCCGGGCGCGGGTCCCCTGACCGGAGAGCCTAAGCGGGCAGTCCCGCCCGCGCGGACTCAGAAAGCGCCGGCTGGCACAGCGTCGTTGCCGGCAGGGCCGGCCTTGCCTTTCCGGACGCCGGATGCCAGGGCACGGATGGCGGCTTCGCGGGAGTTTCCGATGCGCTTGTGCGCGGTCTCCAGGACCGCATCGATGTCCCGCCTGGTCACGGCGCGCTGCAGGGCACGCCAGGTCTTGAAGGAATTCTCCAGCGACCCGGGACGGGATGCGAGCCCCAGCCGCACATAGCGCAGGACCCGCAGCGAGATGGAATTCAGCAGCTCCCCGACCAGCCGGTTGCTCGACAGGTCTGCCATGGCCATGTTCGCCAGGAAGGTCACGCTGATATAGGCGTCCACCGATTCCTCGACGGCCTTGCCGAGCCGCGGCATGAATTGCTCGAATAACGCATCAAGCGCGTCCGCGCGTTCTTCCATCAACTGCCTGAGCAGAATCGCAAACAGTGCGTCCCGCACCACGTAGATATCCCGCAGGTCCTGGGCATTGGGCTCGGTGACAATGGCGCCGCGCCGCGCGCGGAACTCGACCAGCCGCTCCCGCTCCAGGATGCGCAAGGCCTCGCGCACAGGAGCGCGGCTGACCTCCAGGACCTCGCTGATGTCTTTCTCAAGCAGGCGTTGGCCTGCGTGGATCACGTCGATCGTAATCAGTCCCGCCAGCCGCACCGCAATCTGGTCGGCGACGGATGCCGACCAGTCGCGTCCATGCATAAGCGCCTGCTCGACCGCCAGCGTGACCGGATTCTGCGGTGTTTGCGGCGCAAGCAGCGACTGCAGTTCTGGCGTGTTGGTAGTCTTGAGTCTGCCCATGAGGGGTAAGTCCTTCCGATTATTGGGGAACCGGTCGGGTGTTGCCCTCGATCGGCGCTGCACCGCTCGCAGCGCCCAAGATCTTACCTTACGTGGCGTATCGGGCGGATGGCCGAGGGTGGCATCACGGTCGGTGCAGGCTAAGCAGTGGTCTTTCGGCGCACTGTGCCGCGCGTGGACCGGCTCTCCTTGGGGCTGCAACCAAATTGCGCGTGATACCAGCGCGAGAATCCGCTCGGCGCGGAAAACCCGAGCAGGGTCGCCACCTCGGTCAACGGACGATCGCTCTCGATGACATGACGCGCGGCAAGCTCCGTGCGGATGTCGTTGACGATCGACGAGAAGCTCTGTCCCTCTTCCGCCAGCCGGCGCTGGACCGTGCGGCACACCACGCCCAGATGGTCCGCCACTTGCTCGATGCTGCAACGTCCGCTGGGCAACAGCAGCAGGACAATGCGCCGCACGTCTTCTAGCATGGTCGCGTGCTGCGACATGACAGACGCGTCGATCAGCTGCTGCGCGTAGCGCGCCATGGCCGGATCGGCAGACGGGTTGCGTGCATCGAGATCGGCCTTCGCGCAGATGATGCAGTTGAAGTCATAGTCGAACTCGACGCAAGGGCCAAAAAACCGTTGGTGCGTACCAAGGTCGCGCGGCGCCGGGTGCTCGAAGCATACGCGCCGCGGCTCCCAGTCGGGCTTGAGAAGCTGGCGTATCAGCCGCACCATTACCCCCAGCGCCAGTTCAACCCTTTGGCGCGTGGGCTGATGTGCGCTGCCAGCGATGACCGCCTCGCGAATAATGACCAGTTCGCCGCACTCCTCTACCGCCAGCGACAGCGCACCGTTGAGCAACGCCTGATAGCGCATCAGCATGCGAAGCGAGTCGCGCAGCGTCGCCTGGTCGCGGATCAGCAATCCTACGGCCCCAAGATTGGACAACAGGCGCGACTCGGCCATGCACAGTCCGAAACTCTCGTTGCCTGACATGGTTGCCGACGCCTGCAGCAGCCGTCCGACACGCTCAACCGGAATCATGAGGTCCGGCTCGCGCAGCACGCCCGGACTCAACCCCGCGTCAAGGAGCATCCGCACCGGGTCCAGTCCGGCGGCTCGGGCGACCTCGCTGTAGTTGGTGAGGGCCGCAGCGCGGACAAGTGACGACATTAGCGAGCAGAGTGGAACATTGACATGGAATGATAAATCCCGGTCATGTAGTGTCAAGCGGGAGAAACCCACTGGATCCAGACTCGCAGGAATCGATCGGCCTGTTCGAAAAATCGGAGACAACCTTCATGATCCAACGCCTCAAAGCGGCACCCGCAGTGGTCCGCGCAACCTCTCTGGGCAATTCGATCCAGGTCGAGCCAGTCACCTGCACGATCGGTGCTGAGCTCAGCAACGTCAACCTCGGCGCGGCTGCCGAAGACGAGCAGCTGATGGCTGAAATCCGCGCCCTGCTCCTCAGACATCGCGTGCTGTTCTTCCGCGACCAGGACATCACGCGCGCGCAGCACGTAGCTTTTGCGCGCCGCTTCGGCGAGCTGGAGGACCATCCGGTGGTGGGCAGCCATCCCGATTACCCGGGGCTGGTCCAGATCTACAAAACCCCGGACAGTCCTCCCGACCGCAACGAGAATTCCTGGCATACCGATGCCACCTGGCGCGAGAAGCCACCGCTAGGCTGCGTGCTGCGCTGTATCGAGTGCCCACCCGTGGGCGGCGACACCATGTGGGTCAACATGGTCGAGGCCTACAGCCAGTTGCCCGAGGATATCAAGACGAAGATCGCCACATTGCGCGCGCGCCACGGCATCGAGGCGAGCTTCGGTGCCGCCATGCCGATCGAAAAGCGTCTTGCGCTGAAGGCCCAGTACCCGGACGCCGAGCACCCGGTGGTGCGCACCCATCCCGAAACCGGAGAGAAAGTGCTGTTCGTCAATGGAAGCTTTACCACGCACTTCACCAACTACAACGTGCCGGCCAATGTGCGCTTCGGCATCGACAAGGCGCCGGGTGCCGCAAATCTGCTTAGCTACCTGGTCAGCCAGGCCACCATCCCCGAGTACCAGGTGCGTTTTCGCTGGAAGAAAAACAGCGTTGCGTTCTGGGACAACCGTTCGACCCAGCACTACGCAGTGATGGATTACCCCCCGTGCCACCGGAAGATGGAGCGCACCGCAATTATCGGTGACGCGCCTTACTGAAAGATCGACACGACCGGTCGGGCATGCCGCAACGGTAGTCACCACCCAGCCCAGTTGCGCGGCCGGGTGACTGCCGTATTATTCCGGCTGGTAGTTGATGGACTTCAGCAGCGCGGCCTGTTGCTGGTATGCCTGCTTCAGGTCCGCCATCATCTCTTCCGAGGTGGCGGCATTCCCCTGCTCCATGCCCATATCCTTGACGCGGTTCTGCACTGCGGGCTGCTTGAAATACGCCAGCGTCGCCTCGCGGATTTTTTGCTGGACCGCCGGAGCGACATCCGGGCGCGACCACACGGCGAACCAGCCC
Organism: Cupriavidus sp. FW305-26; assembly: GCF_058787975.1. NCBI lineage: Bacteria > Pseudomonadati > Pseudomonadota > Betaproteobacteria > Burkholderiales > Burkholderiaceae > Cupriavidus > Cupriavidus sp. FW305-26. The sequence goes on along the minus strand of NZ_JBYTAH010000056.1, from coordinate 14,869 downwards.
GCTTGCGCCAGCTGCGGGTAACCGAGCTCCTTGAACGTCGGCACATCCGCCAATCCGGCAATCCGGGTCGGATAGGCCACGGCAATCGCTCTGATCTTCCCCGCCTTGATCAGCGGCATTGAGGTAGTCACCCCATCGAACATCAGCGGCACATGGCCGCCCATCAGGTCGTTCAATGCCGGAGGAGAGCCCTTGTAGCCAACATGCCGCATTGGCACGTGGGTGAGTTGCCCGAGCAGTATGCCCGAGGTGTGGCCCCTCAATCCCGCAGCGTAGGAAGCGAAAACCAGGCCCTCCTTCTGCGATTTGCCGTAGTCCACCAACTGCTTGAGGTTAGAGACCGGCACATCCTTGTTGGCAACCAGCACCAACCCCGTGCGGCTGACCTGGGCCAGGGGCTTCAGGTCGGCAAAGGGCTTGTAATGGACCTTGTAGGCCAACGGCGCTTCGCTGACGACACCGCCCTGGATGACCAGAAGGGTATGGCCATCCTTGCCGGTGGCCTGCAAATCGCTGATCGCCAGCGCGCCGGCGGCACCAGGCTTGTTTTCCACGATCACCGGCTTGCTCCATGCCTTCTGCAGGCCTTCCGCCAGCAGCCGCGCCAGGGCGTCGGCGCTGCCGCCGGCAGGCCCCGCCACCACCAGGCGGATCGGCTTGCTTGGCCAATCCTCCTGGGCATGAGCCATGGGCACCCCACCGACGACACCGACTCCGATCGCCAGGGCGTATCCGCGCCACCATAGGTTATTGGTTCGCTTCCTCATGTCTGTACCTCTTGATTGCCGTCTTTTCTCAATTCTCGGATCGCCACGCGTCAACCGGCTTGACCGATCACGCCAAGTTGTTGTCGATTCGCGCAAACAGAGGGAAAACCCTGCTCGCGGTATCGGCCACACGGCAATTGAGGTCTGGGGGGGCCACGGCAGCAAGGCGAAAGAGCGGGACCCACACCGTCGCGGGTCCCGCCTTCGCCATCACATGTTGGGTCCGGGATGCCGGGCCGTCAGTTCCCCCAAGGGCTCTTTACATGCATTCGGCCTTGCGCAGGAAGCCCTGGTGGCCACCGTTACGATTGGGTGCGAAGCCATTCTTCTGAAGCGTCTCTTCCACCGTGTCGTAGAAGACCCCAAGCTGCAAGATCTCGCGGGTCTGCTGCGCCGTCGCGATGGGGCGACCAAATTCGCCGGCGATACGCACCAGTTGCTTGATCTGCTCGACGGTGCTCATCTTTCCCGTGCGGGTCTGGTTCCAGAGCACGTCCTCGATGCCACACCGCACATGCAGGCCCAAGGCCATGCCGATCATGTTGATGGGAAGCACATTCAACACCGAACTCTCCACCGTTACCACGGCTCCGTCCGGCACAGCGCGCAGGATGTTTGCCAGGTTGTAGATGTTCGCCTGATCCATGCCGCCGCTGATAGCCACCCAGTTCATCACCAGCGGGCCCTTGTAGACGCCGCGGCGAATCATCCGCTCAATCGTTTCAAAGCTGTTGATGTTGTAGCACTGAAACTCACTCTGAATCCCGGCGGCTGTCAGACGCCGAACGTGCTCCTCGAACCAGCTGGGATTCGAGGGCACGACCATGTCCTTGTAGGTATCGTAGAGGTGCGCGAACCCTCGCGACAGTCCCTTGAAATCATCCACACCGGCATGCTCCGTCACATTCATCTGCGAGGTGTTGACGGTCACCGTCACCTGGTCGGGCTTAGGATCGAGTTCGGCCAGCATATGCCGCGTGTCATCGCTAAGCCATTTGGCGCCTTGGCCCTCTTCAGGCGCGAAGCTGATGGAGCCGCCCACCTGGATGACCATTTCAGGACAGGCCTTGCGCACGCCGGCGATCAGCTCATTGAACTTGGACAGGCGCTTGCTGCCCTTGCCGTCCTCTTCGCGCACGTGCAGATGCAGCACCCTCGCACCGGCTTCGTAGCAATCCACCGCCTTCTGGATCTGGTCCGCCATGGTGACCGGGATATCTTCCGGGAAGTCTGACGGGATCCAGCCCGGCGCATAGGGAGCGGCGGTGATGATCAGAGGCTGCTGGTTCTCGGGATACAGGTGGCCGTCAAGGAAGTTCATGTTGGTGGATCTCCGGGTTGAGATGTGAATCTTGAGAAGGTCGATGGATGAGACAGCTGCTTCGTGCCGTCAAATCACGAAAATGGACGAGCCGGTGGTCTTCCGCGACTCCAGGTCCCGGTGTGCCTGCACGGCATCCTCCAGGGCATAGCGCTGATTGATCCCGATGCGGATGCGGCCAGCCGCCACGTGGCCGAACAGCTCGCCGACCAGTTCCGCCTTCTCGGCAGGATCGGCGATATAGTCGGCCAGGCCCGGGCGCGTCAGGAATGCCGAGCCCTTGCGGGCCAGGATTGCCGGATCGAACCCGGTTACCGGGCCGGAGGCGAAACCCACGCACACCAGCAGGCCGCGGCACCTGAGGGAGTCCAGCGAGGACATGAAGGTGTCCTTGCCCACGCTGTCGAAGACCACGTTCACGCCCACGCCGTCGGTCAGTTCCCGCACGCGCCTGGCCACGTCCTCATGGCTGTAGTTGATGGTGTGGTCACAGCCGTGGGCGCGCGCCACTTCGGCCTTGGCATCGGTCGAAACCGTGCCGATCACCGTCAGCCCCAACAATTTGGCCCACTGCGCAACGATCAGGCCAACACCACCTGCCGCGGCATGCAGCAGGATGGAGTCGCCCGCCTTGAAGGGGTAGATCCGGCGCATCAGGTAGGCCGCCGACAAACCGCGCATGGTCATGGCCGCCGCGACTTCGCAACTGATTGCCTGCGGCAGCCTGATCAGCGGACCGGCAGAGATCAGCCGCTCCGTGCTGTAGGCGCCCAGCGTGTTGGTAAATCCGGTGTAGGTCACACGGTCGCCGACCGCCAGATGGGTGACGCCGGCACCGACAGCCTCAATCACGCCAGCGGCCTCGTTGCCGATGCCGCTGGGCAGCGGCACCTTGTACGTGCCGCTGCGGAAGTAGGTATCGGCGAAGTTCAGGCCTGCCGCCACGTGGCGGACGCGGACCTCCCCCGCTCCGGGCTCACCAACGCTGCCGTCCTCAAGACAAAGGACGTCGGGTCCGCCGGTTTCATGGAACTTAACGATTTTCGCCATGCCGTCTCCTGTTCTCTATCGAATATGACCGTTCACCTGCGGATCGGCGGTTGAGCTCGCCGAAGGACAAACCGGTTTGGTGATGCAGTGGATGGGTTGATGTCTGGGTGTGTTTCGCGACGATCGAATCATCTGGCAGGGGGCAACGTTCCGCTTTACCTGGCACGCCTTGAACTTTCCTTCTTATGACAAGGATTCGCTGGTGCAGGCGCACTGGATCGTTGACGGCCGGCTGCCATCATGGCGGGCAGTGGGCCGCTGGGCAGGCCGCAATGACGGGGCGCCAGCCCCTATTCGTCGACCCTGATCCCTGCGTCGCTAGCGATCTTCGACCAGACTTGCAGATCGCTGCGGACGATCTCGCCCAGCTGCGCGGAGGTCTTTACCGGCGGCGGCTCGAAGTTCAGTTTCTTCATCAGCGCCGCGATCTCCGGCAATGCCTGCACCTTGTTGGCCTCATCGGACAGCCGCTTCACGATCGCCGGACTGGTTCCGGCCGGGGCGAACATGCCGAACCATCCCACCGTGTTGAACTTGTAGCCCTGTTCACTCATGGTCTTGACGTCGGCAAGCTGTGGCGAGCGCACGTTGCCGACGATGGCAATGCCACGCACCTTCCCGGAACGCAGGAACGGAACCGCGACGCTGGGATCGGTCCAGCCGATCTTCAGCACCCCTGAAGAAAGCTCGGTGAGCAGTTGACTTGTTGTCCGATATGCGACGTGCTCGGTCTTCATGCCGGTCTGCTTCTTCAGCCATTCCATGGTCAAGTGCGCGGACGAGCCGGTGGCCCAGCTGCCATAGCTGTACTTGTCCGGATTCGCCTTCACCAGCTCGATGAGTCCTGGCAAGTCGTGCACCGGCAGATCCGGGCTCACCAGCAGCAACACCCCACCCGCGGCTGTCTGCGCGATCGGCATGAGGCCCTTTCTTGCCTCCTGGGATATGGACTTCATGACGGCAGGCGCAACCACCATGTTGGATGCCGTTGTGTAGAGAATCGTGTAGCCGTCCGGCGCCGCCTTGAGAACGGCATTGGTTCCGATCACCCCGCTGCCGCCCGGCCGGTTCTCCACGACCACGGCCTGCTTCAGCGATTCGGAAAGGCGCTGCGCCATGGCCCGCGCCAGCGCGTCGGTTCCCGAGCCGGGAGACGACGGAACGATCATTTGAATCGGGCGTGCGGGCCAGGCTTCCTGTGCCTGCAGCGGCCCCGGCGCGCACAGGGCAATGATTGCCTCTGCGCACAATGTGATGGCGAGCAGCTTCTTCAGTGATGACATCGTCGTCCCCAGTTCTCTCGACTATTCCCCAGCCTGAAAAGTGCTGCCAGCCCACCATTGGGCGGCCAGCGATTGCTACCGGCTCAGGCTATCGTGCGCAAATCATAGCAGTCGCAATTTTTATTGTCGACATGAATATATTTGGCTGGGTCGCGAGGTTGCCGGGGATCGATTCAGCCCGGCTTCTTGCCCGTTGGCGCCGTGCCCTCCGTCGCGGGCGCCTCGAAGGCATCGAACAAAAAATCGGGGGCGCTGGTGTTGTGGCGCGACCGGACGGTACGGCCGAATCGCACCGCGGTTGCCTGCATTGAAGTAACTGCCATCACCGGCTTCCTGATGGCCTCACCAGCCGGCCCGGTCGTCCAGGTGACCTCGCTCGTGTCTGCGTTGTCGTCGGCAACATACATGGAGCGCAGCATCGCGAACGCGCGCTTGGCGTCATAGGCCGGCAGGAACCGGACATCGAGCGCTGTACGCATGTCGCTGATTTCAGTGATCGCGACCGTTGCCTGGCCTCCGCCAGTGAAATGCAGCGTGAAAGCCAAGGGCTGCGGCTCGATTTCTATCCGAGCGATGTTGACCACCGGGCGCCCTTCCTGCTCTATCGGCCCCAGCAGGAACGAAGAGCCATAGGCATTGACACCCAGGTGGCGGGCCGGCAACGGTTTCGCCCGCCAGTAGCCATCGGCGGGATAGAGCACCAGGACCTCGGTACGGGTCCGCCCGGATTTCCGGAACACCTGGATCAGGTGAAAACCGGCATCGGCCCTGCCCGCTACCGTGACCGGCACCCGATGTGGCCGCCAGAAGCTTGCGAACGTGATCCCGACAATGGCAATGTCCCTGCCGTCGTAAAGGGTGACCGTGCGCGGCACGAAGACATGGCGGGGATCAGTCGGGTGAGGCGTCTTGCCGAAGTTGCACCCGGAGAAATCCGGCGCGGAGCTGTCAATGCGGATGGCGTTGACGTAGGGCGGATGCAATGCCTGGATGCGGAACCTGCCAACCGCGGCGGCGGACAGCGCGAACGAGACATTGTCTTCTTCCGCGCATGGGCCTGGCGTGCTGAAGTTCTCGACCTCCACGGCCAGCCGCTGCGCGCAAGCCGGCACGGAAAGCAGCGCCAGGCACAGGGTCGCGACAAGGCGCGTTGCGCGCATGCCAGGCTCCGTGAACGGGAATGAGGCGGGATCCGATTCCCGCCTGCGTGGACCTGTTCCTACTTGGTCCTGGGCGGCACGATCGCAGTGCCGGCGTCGGTGGTGCGCTCATGCTGCATGGTCGGCATCATGTTGCTGTTCAGGTGGAACATCACCCAGAGCGAACCCGTCAGCGTGATCACCACCAGCACCAGCGTGAACATCAGCGACAGCATGTTCCAGCCGCCCTCCGACCGCGCGTTCATGTGCAGGAAGTAGATCATGTGCACCACGATCTGCACGGCCCCGATCAGCAGGATAACGATGGCGGTGGTGGACGACTTGTCGAACACCTTTCCCATCACCAGCCAGAACGGGATCGCGGTCAGGAAGACAGACAGCACGAAGCCCGTCAGGTAGCCGCCCAGCGTGGCATGCGGCCCCACGTCCTCGTCATGCCCGTGGCTGTGTCCGTGGCTGTCCAGCGTTTCGTCGTGCGCGCTCATGGCAACGCTCCCATCAGGTAGACGAAGGTAAAGACGCCGATCCAGACGACGTCAAGAAAGTGCCAGAACATCGACAGGCACATCAGCCTGCGCTTGTTGGCCGTGATCAGCCCGTGCTGCGCCACCTGGGTCATCAGCACGACCAGCCAGATGATGCCGCACGTGACATGCAGCCCGTGGGTTCCGACCAGTGCGAAGAACGAGGTCAGGAACGCGCTGCGCTGCGGCCCTGCGCCCTCATTGATCAGGTGCGCGAACTCATAAAGCTCGACCGCCAGGAACCCCGCGCCGAAGACCCCCGTGATGGCCAGCCAGATCTGGGTTCCGGCGATGCGGTTCTGCTGCATCTGCAGCATGGCAAAGCCGTAGGTAATCGAAGACAACAGCAGGAACGAGGTGTTCAGTGCCACCAGCGGCAGCTCGAACAGCTCTGCCCCGCTCGGTCCCCCCGCATACTCCCGGCCCAGCACGCCATACGCGGCGAACAGGCAAGCGAATATCAGGCAGTCGCTCATCAGGTAAAGCCAGAACCCCAGCAGCGTCCCGTTCTGCGGGTGATGGTCTTCGGGCAGGTAGAACTGGTAGCCCCCCGGCGGGGCCGCGTCCGCGGTGCCGGTGCCGCTCACATGGTTGGGAAAGGTCGTGTCAGCCATGGCCAGCCATCCGTTGTGTGCGCGCCGCTTCGGTCTGGACCACCAGGTCGGCCGGGAGGTAATAGTCGCGCTGGTAGTTGAACGTATGGATGATCGCGCCGATGATCGTCGCCGCGAACGATGCTGCCGCCAGCCACCAGATGTGCCAGATCAACGCGAAACCGCAGAGCGTGGAGAACCCCGCGAGCACGATGCCGGCCGCGGTGTTCTTCGGCATATGGATCGGAATAAAGCCCTGCTGCGGCCGCGCGTAGCCATTCTGCTTCATGTGCCACCAGGCGTCGGTGTCGTGCACTACCGGCGTAAAGGCAAAGTTGTACTGCGGCGGCGGGGATGAAGTCGACCATTCGAGCGTGCGGCCGTTCCACGGATCGCCAGTCAGGTCCCGAAGCTCCTCGCGGTGGATGAAGCTGACCACCAGCTGGACCAGGAAGCAGGCAATGCCGATGGCGATCAGCAAGGCGCCGAACGCAGCCAGCTGGAACCAGACCTGGTGCGTCGCGTCCTCGAAATGGCTCATGCGCCGGGTCACGCCATGCAGCCCCAGCCAGTACAGCGGCATGAACGCAAAGTAGAAGCCGACCAGCCAGAACCAGAACGATGCCTTGCCCCAGGACGAGACCAGGCGATAGCCGAATGCCTTCGGGAACCAGTAAGTAATGCCTGCCATCAGGCCGAACAGCACGCCGCCGATGATCACGTTGTGGAAATGCGCGATCAGGAACAGGCTGTTGTGCAAGGAGAAGTCAGCCGGCGGCACCGCCAGCAGCACGCCGGTCATGCCGCCGATCACGAACGTGACCATGAAGCCGATGGTCCAGAGCATGGGGGGCTCGAAGCGGATCTTGCCGTGGTACATCGTGAACAGCCAGTTGAAGATCTTGGCACCGGTCGGGATCGATATGATCATGGTGGTGATGCCGAAGAACGAATTGACGCTGGCGCCCGATCCCATCGTGAAGAAATGGTGCAACCAGACCAGGTACGACAGCACGGTGATCACTACCGTGGCGTAGACCATCGACGCGTACCCGAACAGGCGCTTGCGGCAGAACGTGGCGACCACTTCCGAGAACACCCCGAACACCGGAAGCACAAGGATGTACACCTCCGGATGGCCCCATATCCAGATCAGGTTCACGTACATCATGGCGCTGCCGCCCAGCTCGGTGGTGAAGAAGTTGGTGCCGACGTAGCGGTCGAGCGCAAGGAGCGCCAGCGCCGCGGTCAGCACCGGGAACGCGGCAATGATCAGCACGTTGGTGCACAGCGCGGTCCAGGTGAAGATCGGCATGCGCATCAGCGTCATGCCGGGCGCCCGCATCTTGACGATGGTCACCAGCAGGTTGATGCCGGATAGCAAGGTCCCTACCCCGGCCACCTGCAGCGCCCATATGTAATAGTCGACGCCGACGTCAGGGCTGTGGATGATGCCGGACAAGGGCGGATAGGCCAGCCAGCCGGTGCGCGCGAACTCGCCCACGAACAGCGACATCATGACCAGGATGGCACCGCCCGTGGTCATCCAGAAGCTGAAGTTGTTCAGGAACGGGAAGGCCACGTCGCGCGCGCCGATCTGCAGCGGCATGACGAAGTTCATCAACCCCGTGACCAGCGGCATGGCGACGAAGAAGATCATGATCACGCCGTGCGCGGTAAAGATCTGGTCGTAGTGGTGCGGCGGCAGGTAGCCAAGGTTGTCGCCGAACGCGATGGCCTGCTGGATGCGCATCATGATCGCGTCGGCAAAACCCCGCAGCAGCATCACGATGCCCAGGATCACATACATGATGCCGATCTTCTTGTGGTCGATGCTGGTGAACCATTCCCGCCACAGGTAGCCCCAGAGGCGATAGTAGGTGAGCGCCGCGACGATTGCGCCCCCACCGATCACCACCACGATGAAGGTGCCGAGCAGGATGGGATCGTGCAGCGGGAGGGCCTCCCACGAAAGCCGGCCGAAGATCAAATTGGCGAGTTCCGAGCGCTCGGGCATGTTTGTCACCTGGGGCCTGAATTAACCAACCATGGCCGATGGGGCTGGCCAGTACCGCAAGGGAAGATCCGGATCCGCACCCTACTGCAGCAGCACCCGGCCGTCATTGCGCGCGGACTCCGACGCGAACACGGGCGCTGTGGCCGCGGTGTTGCGCGCCGTGCAGATGCCGGCGAACGGGTCGAATTTGCCGCGGCTGCGGTCAAGCGCCATGGTGTCTGCCATGCACCGCCCGCCGCCCACGCAACGGTTCAGGATCAGGTCGTAGAGGCCTGGCGCCACGCTGGCATAGCGTTGCACCGCGTCGCGCTCGCTGGGCTGCGCGAGCTTGAGGTACGTATCCGTGGACAGGCCCTGGCCCGACGACTTGACCTGCTGGATCCAGCTCTCGAAGTCCTGGTTGGACAGCCCATGGAACTTGAAGCGCATGTGGGAGAAGCCCGCGCCGCTGTAGTTGGCCGAGAAGCCTTCATACACGCCGGACTTGTTGATCACGGCATGCAGCTTGGTTTCCATGCCGGGCATGGCGTAGACCATGCCCGCCAGCGACGGGACGAAGAATGCGTTCATCACCGAGGTGGCGGTGATGCGGAAAGCGATGGGCCGGTCGACCGGCGCCGCCAGCTCGTTGACGGTGGCGATGCCCTGCTCGGGATACAGGAACAGCCACTTCCAGTCCATCGCCACCACCTCCACCGTCAGCGGCTTCACGTCTGCCGGGACCGGCCGGCCTGCGTCGATCCGCGTCAGCGGCCGGTACGGATCGAGCTGGTGGGTGCTGACCCAGGTCACGGCGCCCAGCGCGATGATGATCAGCAGCGGCGCGGCCCAGATCGCCAGCTCGAGCACAGTGGAATGGTCCCAGTCGGGGTTGTAGGGCGCATCGGTCGCACTTTCCCGATAGCGCCACGCAAACAGCAGCGTGAGGATGATCACCGGAACGATGATCAGCAACATCAGGCAGGTGGCAATGATGATCAGGTCGCGCTGGCGCAGGGCCATGTCGCCGGATGGCGCAAGCAGCACCGCGTTACAACCGGCCAGGCACGCCAGCATGACTGCGGCGGCACATCGCAGCAGTAGTCTTCCCTGCACACGTCTTGGCGGCACTACAGAGTCGAAGCGGCCCATAGTCTCGGAAGTGGCGTCTGAGGAATATCGGCAAACTGCCGGCGAACTCACCTTTCGTTTTTCTATGGCAGTTTAGGCGCTATTCTTGTCAGTGCGAGACTTAAGAGCCAATTTCATCGGAATGGGGTCGGCTCCATGTGCAGTATCGACGCACTCCTGCCAGAAGGAGACTTGACGATGGCCAGCCTCACCCACCAGCATCGCGCATCGCCGACTGCACCTCCGGCGCCCGGCCACCACCAGGTGGCACCCGCCGAGATCGCCACCGGGGTGGTGATCGGACGGGCCTCGGAGTACTTTGACTTCTTCGTGTACGGCATCGCCTCCGTGCTTGTCTTCCCGGCGGTCTACTTCCCGTTTGCGAGCGAGCTGGCGGGGTTGCTCTTCAGTTTCACGATCTTCTCGTTTGCGTTTATCGGACGCCCGTTCGGCACCGCGCTGTTCATGCGCATCCAGCGGCGCTGGGGCCGCGGCATCAAGCTGACGGCGTCGCTGTTCCTGCTCGGCACGGCCACGGTGGGGATTGCGTTCCTGCCGTCGTACGCCTCGATCGGGGCCGCGTCGATCTACCTGCTGGCGCTGTTCCGCTTCCTTCAGGGCATTGCGTTCGGCGGGTCGTGGGACGGGCTGCCGTCGCTGCTGGCGCTCAACACGCCGGAGGACAAGCGCGGCTGGTATGCGATGGTGGGCCAGCTCGGCGCACCCACCGGGTTTATCGTCGCCAGTTCGCTGTACCTGTTCTTGCATGCCAGCCTGACCCCGCCTGAATTCATCGAGTGGGGCTGGCGCTATCCGTTCTACGTGGCCTTCGCCATCAACGTCGTGGCACTGTTTGCACGGCTGCGCCTGGTGGTGACCCATGAGTACACGCAACTGCTCGAAGAAGACGAGCTGGAGCCGATCAGCACCTTGCAGATGGTGAACGCGCAAGGCTTCAACATCTTCCTGGGGGCCTTTGCTGCGCTGGCCAGCTATGCGCTGTTCCACCTTGTCACGGTGTTCCCGCTGTCCTGGGTGATCCTGCACCGCTCGCAGAGCATCTCCGACGTGCTGGCCGTGCAGATCGTGGGCGGCTTCATCGCGTTCATCGGCACGCTGCTTTCCGGCTGGATCGCGGACCGCGTCGGCCGGCGCACCACGCTGTCGGCAATGGCCGTGCTGATCGGCATCTTCAGCCTGGCAACGCCGTGGCTGCTCGGTGGCGGCGCGACCGGCCAGGACATCTTCATCCTGGTCGGCTTCGGCTTGCTGGGCCTGTCGTACGGACAGGCTGCGGGCGTGGTGACGTCGAACTTCGAACGCCGCTTCCGCTACACCGGAGCCGCGCTGACCACGGACTTCGGCTGGCTGTTCGGCGCCGCCTTTGCGCCGCTGGTGGCGCTGGGCCTGTCTTCGCTGTTCGGCCTCGCGGCGGTCAGCCTCTACCTGCTGTCTGGCGTGATCGGCACGCTGGCCGCCTTGCGCATCAGCCGGGCGCTCGGGACGCCTGACATGTGACTGCGGTCATGGCCTGCGCAAGGCCATGACGATTCCCCTGCGACGGGCGGGCTGATTCGCCGCCCGATTTCCTCTTGCGCTTCCTTGCTTGCTGGCCCCTGCCCGGCTGCCTGACCCTTGGCGCCTGGCGCCCCGGCGCCGCATATGGCGGATAATGCGCTATTTGCAAGCACTTCCCTCCCCATGCCCGCAAGCAGCAACACCACTGGACGCATCGACTGGACAACGCTGTTCCTGCTTACCTTCCCGCCACTGAGCTGGGCCGGCAATGCCATCGTCGGCCGCCTGGCCGCCGGCACCGTGCCACCCATCACCTTGAACTCTGTGCGCTGGGTGCTGGCAGGGCTGCTGCTGGCACCCTTTGCCTGGCGCGGCGTGATCGAGCACCGCGCGGCACTGCGCCGGCACGCCGGCGTGATCACCGCCCTGGGCGTGCTTTCGATCGCCAGCTATAACGCCCTGCAGTACCTGGCGCTGACCACCTCGACCCCGATCAACGTGACGCTGATCGGCGCATCCACGCCGCTGTTTCTGATCGTGATCGGCGCGATCTGTTTTCGCGAACGGGTGAAGCCATGGCATGTCACCGGGGCACTGCTGTGCATGGTCGGCGTGACCTTCGTCCTGGTACGCGGCGAACTGGGCCGGCTCGCCCAGCTGGACCTGGTTGCCGGCGACCTGTTCATGCTGGCCGCCACCATCGCCTGGAGCGGCTATACCTGGCTGCTGCGCAAACAGCGGCCCGCCGTGCCCCTGCCCGTGCTGCTGTTCGCGCAGATCGTCACCGGCGGACTGGCAAGCGCTCCCGTGACGGCATGGGAGCTGATGACGCTGGACCAGCCGCTGCAATGGAGCGGCAAGGTCGCGGCCATCCTGCTCTATGTAGCAACCATTCCCTCGCTGCTCGCCTACTTTGCCTGGGACCGCGCCATCGCCCGCGCGGGCGCTCAGTTGCCGGTGTTCTTTATCACCCTGACGCCGGTATTCGCGGCGCTGCTGTCCACGCTGCTGCTGGGCGACTGGCCCCGCTGGTACCACGCGGTGGGGCTGGCCGCGATCGCGGCGGGAATCTGGCTGGCGCAGCGGCGTTGAGGGGGCCGGCCGGTCCACACCAGGGAACAGGCATGCCCCGGGCGTTTCAATCCTGAATCAGTCTCGCTGCGGCTGCACTAACCTGTTTGCACGATGGGCTCGCGCAACCTGGTGCACTACCCTCGCAGTAGAGCTCACACCACTGAAACCGGGGGGGAATCATGGGTGAACGGAATCCGCGCGGGCGACACGCGTCGGCTGACCTTGCACGATGCGAGGCGCCAGCAAGAGACATCGAAGCTGAATCAGCGCCATCGCGGCGCACACAGCAACCCAGGATAAGGCCCACGGTGCATCCCGGCACTTCCGACCTGCATTTCATTGCTGGCCGCCGGGAGCCTCCTGCCGCAATGAGCCGGCTCACGGCTGCGGACGATCCGTTGCTGGGCTGCCTGCTGTTGCTGAACCGGGCCCTGCAACGGACGGTGCCTTCAGCGGTCCTGCTGGAAGGGCTGCCGCTGGACGGGCAGGCCCTGACGTTGCCGCTGCTCTGCACTGCGGCGGCGCGCGCCGGCTTGTCGACCCGGCTGGCGGAGCACGACCTCGACGATATCCCGGATACCTCGATACCGGCCATGCTGTTGCTGGACAAGAACAGGCCGTGCGTACTGCTGCAGCGCTGCGAGCACGGACGGTTTCTCGTCGCCCTGCCAGGCTGGGGCGGTGGGGTGCAGGAAGTCAGCCGCGAGGAACTGCTGACCCAGTACAGCGGGCACGCCGTCTTCGCGCAGCCAACGCTGCAAGCGGCCGTGTCAGCCGATACGGAGCCGGCACAGCCGTGCCCGTGGCCCGGCGACGCGATGCGGCCATCATGGCGGCGCCGTTGGGAGCGGCTGCTTGCCTCGACGCTCAGGGCACTATGCCTGCGGGGCAGGCTGCCGGCTGAGGATGTGGTCCGCGCTGGTGGCTAGTCATTGTCCGGCCAGACAGGCGCGGCTCCGATGACGCATCAGGGCGTCGGCGATGCCGACGTGTTGCCCGAACTGCTCTGCCAGGTCCCCACCGACAGGTCACGTTGAGCGGAAACCGCATCTCGTAGCGGTGGCCGACATCCTCGGTCAACCCGGCCGGGGTCATCCGCGCTCCGCACTGTCCCGGTATGCAATAGGTCAAGCCGAACGCGCTGCACGCAGTCGTTCACCATGCCAGGCGCCTTGGGGAAATGAAAAGGAGGCAGGGCAATTTGCCCTGCCTCCGCTCAGGCGCCGGTCTGCCCTCCCCGGCACAGACGCGCGCCCCCGTCCAACCGGCTTAGATGACGCAGGCAAGCTTGACGGTGAGGCCTCCCCAATCGGTGGCCTGGTTGGTGTCGACCTGTACCTGCAGCTTGTCGTTGCGGTTGACGGTTCCGGACGGCACCTCCTGGCTGCAGCTCTGCTGGCCATTGCTGATCTTGCAGCTCAGGTCCCTGACCGGCGTGATGGTCGCTGAAGCGCCGGCCCCTGTCACCGTGTGCACCGAAATGTCCAGCGTTCCCTGCACCTTGCCGAGTGTGGTGGCAGTGAGCGTGACACGGCTGCAATCGTAGGGGATCACGACGCCGAAGTCCGAAGGCAAGGGAACCGCCCCGCCGGCGCCGGTCATGGCATAGTTGCCGCGGCTGAGCGTGGCTGGCACGTTGAAGTTGCCGTTGTAGACGGTGCCTGTCCCCATGCTCACGCCCGAAGTTGGCCACTTGCCGCCCGCCTTGGGACCGTACAGCGTCGAGGTCGTGGTGTCGAAATAGAAGTCGCCATCGACGCCGATGTCGTCGGTCGGCGCACCGCTGCCGTACAGGATGTGACCGCCATTGCCTGCAGTGCCGCCACCGGTGCCGCCGGTGCCGCCGCTGCCGCCCGGCTGGGTGACCAGCGAGACCCCTGCCGGCCACACGTCATTGGCCTTGGGCCCGTACAGCGTCCAGGTGTCGGTGTCGAGGTAGTAGTCGCCATTGTTGCCAACGCTGTTGGCTGGTGCCCCCGCGCCCGTCAGGACGACGCCGCCACCGGTGCCCGACCCGGTGCCGCCACCCATCTGGACGCCCGGCGGCCACGTGCCGTTTGCCTTGGGCCCGAACAGGGTCGAGGTGGAGGTATTGATGTAGTAGTCGCCATTGTTGCCGACGCTGTCGGTCGGATCGACCGAGCCGGACAGGATGGTGTTCCCGGCCGCTCCGGTATTGCCGGTACCCGCCACCGAAACCCCTGCCGGCCACGTGCCGTTTGCCTTGGGCCCGAACAGCATCCAGGTCACGGTATTCAGGTAGAAGTCCCCGTCCTTGCCGATCTCGGGCCCGGGATCAGTGGTACCCGACAGCATGGCGCTGCTGCTGGCGGCGGTCTGCGTTGCGGGCGTTGTTGGCGTCGTGGGTGACGCTGGCGCTGACGTTCCCGTGCCTGGGGCTGTGGCGGCGGCGCTGGCAGGCGTCGATTCGCCCCCCCCGCCTCCCCCGCAA
>NZ_JBYTAH010000055.1:0-55990 GCF_058787975.1 Cupriavidus sp. FW305-26 | reverse complement strand
GGGCGGGCTGGGCTGGTTTATCTTCCAGAACCGCAATGAGCTCTACACCGACCGCGTTTTTGCAGGGCTGGCCGCGGTGATCCTGATCGGGCTGCTGGTGGAGGGACTGGTGTTCACCACGCTGGAATGGCTGACGGTGCGCCGCTGGGGCATGCAGCACTAGCCGCCCGCTTGCCCCGTGCCGGCATGGGGCGTAGGCTACGCCTCCGGTACGCAACCGGAGCTCGCCCATGACCGCCATCCACCAGGCCGCCGCACAGGGATTCGCCAGCCAGGCCGATACCTACGCGCGCGGACGCCCCGAATATCCCGCTGAAATCGACGCCTGGCTGCGCGGCACGCTGGGCCTGCGCGCCGGCCGCACCGTGCTGGACCTGGGCGCTGGCACCGGCAAGTTCACGCGCCGGCTGGCGGAGACCGGCACGACGGTGATCGCAGTCGAACCGGTGGCGCAGATGCGCGCTCAGCTGGCCGTGGCGCTGCCGTCGGTACAGGCGCTGGAAGGCAGTGCCGAGGCCATTCCGCTGGCCGATGCCAGCGTCGATGCCGTGGTCTGCGCGCAGGCCTTCCACTGGTTTGCCAATGCGGGCGCGATGGCGGAAATCGGCCGCGTGCTGCGCCCTGGCGGCCGGCTCGGGTTGGTATGGAACGTGCGCGATGAAAGCGTGGACTGGGTTGCGCAGCTGACAGCCATCATGACGCCGTATGAAGGCGACGCGCCGCGTTTCTACAGGGGTGACTGGAAGCGGGTCTTTCCCGCCGAGGGCTTTGGGCCGCTGGCGCTGCAGTGCCAGCCCTACACGCATGTGGGGGCGCCGCAGCAGGTGATCGTGGACCGGGTGATGTCGGTGAGCTTCATTGCCGCGCTGCCGGCAGCGGAGCAGGCCCGCGTGCGCGCACGGCTGCAGGCGGTCATCGACGGGCATCCCGCGCTGGCGGGCCGTGCCGAGGTTGCCTTCCCTTATCGCACCGAGGCCTATTGCTGCGAACGGCTGGCCTGACGCTACATCGTCGCCTGCCGCACCCAGAATGCGGCGCCGTAGCGCGCAATGGCGCCGGGCTCGGCTTCCCGGGCCGCCGCGGCAGGCTGGCTGGCACGGATGCCGGCCTCGATCTGATCCCAGATGGCCAGCATGGCGACGACCTTGGGCAGTGCGGTCACGCCCATGGATGTCGGCAGCCAGTCCGGGCTGCAAGTGCTGAACAGCGGCTTGCCGAGCGCGGCCTCGAGGCCGCGGATGTGGTAGTACAGCCTTTGCGGATGGATGCGCAGCGCTTGCGCGGCGCGGACGGCATCACGGTGCTGCATCACTGCGACATAGGCGCGCAACGACAGGAAGCTGACGCGCCGGTTGCTGGATGGGTAAGCCATGGCTGGGCCGTGGCCGGGGCATGCTTGGCAGTTGACTGAAAGCACGGTGCCCGGCGAATCGAAAGGAAATCGATCGTAGCGGGACGCAGGCAGGCTGGAGGGTGCGGTTTTCCGAAATGATCCGGGGAAATTTCTGCAATGTGGGGTGGCGTGCGCCGGGCTCAGTGCATTGGCAAATGGCCGATTGCGGTCAGTGCCTGCACCACCTCGGGCGACAGGCGGCGTTCCCTGCATGGCACGCCCGCGGTCTCGAGCGTGGTCCACAGGTCTGCGTCGCCGGTGACGATACGCTGCCGCAGGTGGGCCAGGTATGTGTACTCCGCGGAAGTCAGCGGGCGCGGGGCACTACGCAGGTCATCCAGGATGGCGCCAAGCGAGAGAGCGGGAACGGTCATACCAGGGTCGGGAAAAGCACGGCGGTGAGACATTGCAGCGAGGGTACGGAAAGCAGCGCAGGGATTGCGCGAAGGTCAGCAACACATGATTTTATCCACCCCGTGCAGCGGCTGCTGAATCAAAAGCAGGTAACTTTCCCTCTAATTCCGCTTGCAAAGCCGGGAGTGGCGAGTACGCGCAAGCAATGTGGCGCATGCGGTAGCCGAGGGGGCGGCGAAGGCGCTTTGGCAGTGGCCCGGGCGGCGGCAGAGGCCGGCCACGGTGTTGCAGAAAAACGCCAGCGCGCCGGGCGGATACGTGGACGCATGCGGCATCTGTTGCGCGAGCTCGCCGCACGTGTGCCGGGTCATTGACACGGAGCAGGGCGGATTGACAAGCCGGGGTGCGTTCTATACGTTGGCGCATCGTTCCGTCATCCGGTCCAGCCAGGATCGCCGCCGTCCGCCATGCCACGCAAAGCCGCACAGGTTTCAGAAGCCGACAAGCACGCCGCCGCGGGCGGCGCCATCGCCGTGGACCGGGCGCTGTTCGTGCTGTCGGTGTTCCGTCTCGGCGATACCGCGCTGGGGCTGGCCGAGCTGGCGCAACGCAGCGGCCTGTACAAGAGCACGCTGCTGCGCTTGCTGGCCTCGCTTGAGCACGCCGGGCTGGTGCGGCGCCAGTCCGACGGGCGCTATGGCCTGGGGCCCGAGGTGGCGCGGCTCAATGCCGTCTACGCCGCGTCGTTCTCATTGGAGGCGGTGGTGATGCCGGCGCTGCGCGAGCTGGTGCGCATCACGCGTGAAAGCGCGGCCTTCCATGTCGAGCAGGGCGAGCACCGGCTGTGCCTGTACCGCGTCGATTCGCCGCAGCCGGTGCGCGACCATGTCCGCGCCGGCGAACTGCTGCCGCGCGACCGGGGCGCCGGCGCGCGCGTGCTGCGCGCCTTTGCCGGCGAGTCCGGCACGCTCTACGAGCGCATCCGGCACGAGGGCGTGGCGGCACTGGTGGGCGACCGCAGCCCCGATCTTGCCGGGGTGTCGGCGCCGGTGTTCGGTCCCGGCGATGTGCTGTGCGGCGCGCTGACGCTGACCTGCCCGGCCTCGCGCTACCGTGAAGACTTCCGCGTCGATGTGCTGCATGCGGCGCGCGCGCTGACCCAGGCGCTGGGCGGCACCTTTCCGGACAGCATTACGGACAATGCCTCCGCGGGCTGAGCCGCCGGGCTTGCGTGTGCAGCCGGCCCGACCCGGCTTGTCGGGGGTGCCACGCGCCTGCATGCGCGGGCTATCATGCGGCTGGCATTGAAAACAACGCATGTCACATTTTGTGAAAACAAGTGCGAGAGATGCCTGCGTCGCGCCCCTGTGGCCTGATGCCCGCCGCTCGATATGACGGCGCGGCAGACGGCATCCTTGAGGAAATCCCCGTGCACTTGGACCAGCAGACCATTGCGGTGGTGATGATGGTGTTTTTTTGCAGCACGCTGATTATTGCGGCGGGGCTGGTGTTCGCGCTGCGCGCGAGCGAGGCGGGGCGGCTGTGGGCGTTCGGGCACGTACTGGTGTCGGCCGCGGGCCTGGCGCTGGCCATCAGCGCGGCCAGCGGCACCGGCCAGCTGGGCACGCTGGGAGCGTTGGCGTTCGTGGCTGGCTGGTTGCTGATCTACCGCGGCGTGCGGGTCTATTACGGCGTGCCGGCCCATCCCGCGGCGCTGGCCGCCGCGGGCGTGATCGGGCTTGGCCTGATCGCGGCCACCAGCGGCATGCCCGACGGGCAGCAGGTGGTGCTGCGCATCGTCTACGGCCTGCTGGCGCTGGTCTCGCTGGCCACCTTTGCCACGCTGGCGCGTGCCGGGCGCGGGCGCCGCAGCATCGGCGCGCCGCTGGTGCTGGTGGCCAGCCTGGTGCATCTGGCCACGCAGCTGGCCGGCTTCAGCCATGCCATGAACCTGCCCGTGGCGGGCGGTGCGGGCGCCGCGCCGCTGACGCTGTTCTTTGCCGGCCCGGCCGGCTCGGCCTGGCTGCTGGCGCCGCTGATGGCCACGCTGCTGGGCCTGTTCGGCTTCACCGTGATGGCGATGGAGCAGATCGTCGCGCACAACGAAAGCGGCGCGCGCGTGGATGCCCTGACCGGGCTGCTCAACCGCGGGGCGCTGGAGATGTCGGCACTGTCGCTGGTGGCGCGCTGGCAGCGCGACGGGCAGGCGCTGTCCTGCCTGGTGATCGACATCGATTATTTCAAGCAGGTCAACGATACCTTCGGCCATCACGCTGGCGACGCCGTGCTGCGCGAAGTCGCGCATGCGCTGGACAACTCGCGCCGCGCCTCGGACGTGGCCGGGCGCTACGGTGGCGAAGAGTTCTGCATCCTGTGCCCGCATACCGACGAGCAGCAGGCCTCGGCGCTGGCCAACCGTATCCTGCGCAAGGTGCGCGCGATTGAACTGCCCGCCGGGCGCGGCCATGCCAGCGTCAGCATTGGCGTGGCGCAGCTGCGCGGCGGCCCGGGCAGCAAGGAAGCGCTGTGGCGCCTGTTGTTTGCCGATGCCGACCGCGCCCTCTACCACGCCAAGGAACATGGGCGCGACCGCTATGTGCTGGCCTCGTCCATGGCGGTGCCGGCGGCCGCGAGCGCATCGCCCGCGCCGCTGCTGGAGCCAGAGCCCGACCTGGCCGGCTGACCCGGTTATGCCTGCCGGCCAGGCTCCGGCACGTCGCGCTGCGGCGTACCGTCATAGGTCCACAGGAACTGGCGCGGCATCGGGCCCTTGTTGCGCCCGCCCTCGCAGGTCTGCTCCCAGGCATGCGCCAGGATGCCGACCGAGCGCGACAGGCAGAACAGCCCCCGCGCCAGCGGTGCGGCAAAGCCCAGCTCGGCATAGATCACCGCGGTGGCGCCATCGATATTCATCGGGATGGGCTTGCCGCGGCCGGCACCCAGCGCCGCCTCGACCGCGCGCGCGATCCCCGCGTAGCGCCCGCTGACCACGCCATCGGCCGCGGCCTGGTCGACCAGCGCCAGCAGCCGTGGCGCACGCGGGTCGACCGGGTGGAAACGGTGGCCAAAGCCGGCAATGAACTTGCCGTGCAGGTCGCGGTAGTGCCGCAGCGCGGCGGTGACGGCGTCGTCCATGGCGCCGCCCGCATCCAGCCGCTGCGCCACGTCCTGGTACAGCGCCACCGCCTGTTCGCCGGCGCCGCCATGCACGTCGCCCAGCACGTTGACGGCGGAAGCCATGGCGTTGTTCAGCCCCACGCCGCAGGTGGCCGCCATGCGCGCGATGGCAATGCTGGGCGCCTGCGGGCCGTGGTCGACCGCGGCCATCAGCGCCGCGTCCAGCAGCTCGCCCTCCCCGGGGCCGGGCAACTCGCCGCGCAGCATCAGCCAGATCATCTGCGCAAACGAGACCCGGCCGATCAGTTGTTCGATCGGGTAGCCGCGGTAGCGGATCTCGCCCGGGCGCATGTCGATGATGCCGGTGCGCCACCAGTCCTGCGACAGGCGCTGGCCCGGGTCCATGGCGTCATCCCGGGGCTGGCCGCTGGTTTCGATGCCGCTCATATCGCGCGCTCCTCGCTCAGTTGGTCGATGTCCGCATCGCTGTAGCCCAGGCTGGCCAGCACCTGCCGCGTATGCTGGCCCAGCTCCGGCGGCGGCGTGTCCACGGCCGGGGCCTCGCGGTTGAGCTTGAAGCCGGTGCGCACCACGCGGATATCGCGGCCCACGCCGGGCGCATCGGCGAACTCGCCGATCATGCCGCGCTCGCGCACCTGCGGATGCGCCAGCGTCTGTGGCACGTCCAGCACCGGGCCGGCGGGCACGCCGGCCTCGGTCAGCAGCGGCCACCATTCGGTGGCCGGCTTCTTCGCCAGCTCTGCTTCCAGCGCCTGTGTCAGTTCGCCCCGGTTGGCCAGGCGCGCCTGGCGCTGCGCGAAGCGCGGATCGGCGGCCAGCTCGGGGCGGCCCAGCACGCGGCACACGGCTTCAAACTGTTCCTGCTTGTTGGCGGCGATATTGAGCAGCCCGTCCGCGGTGCGGAAAGTGCCGGAAGGGCTGGCGGTCATGTTCTCGTTGCCCATCGGCGCCGGCACCTTGCCGGCGATCAGGTGGTTGGACACCACCCAGCCCATGGTGGCCAACGTGGCTTCCAGCATCGATACGTCGACGAAATAGCCTTCGGTGCGCTGGTGGTCCGCCAGCGCCGCCGACACCGCCAGCGCCGCGGTCAGCCCGCCGATGGTGTCCGAGACCGGATAGCCGACCCGCAACGGTGCGCTCTGCGCATCGCCGGTAATGCTCATCACGCCGGCCATGCCCTGGATGATCTGGTCATAGGCCGGCAGCCCGGCCAGCGGCCCGTCCTGGCCAAAGCCCGAGATCGCGCAGTAGATCAGGCGCGGGTTGTCCTGCTTCAGGGTCTCGTAGCCCAGCCCGAGCCGGTCCATCACGCCGGGGCGGAAGTTCTCCACCAGCACGTCGGCGCTTTGCACCAGCTTGCGGAACACCTCCTTGCCGCGCGCGTGCTTCAGGTTGAGCGTGACCGACTGCTTGCCTGGGTTCTGGGCCAGGAACGACACGCCCATCAGGCGCTGGTTCAGCTCGGCATCGGCGCCCAGCTGCCGGGCCAGGTCGCCGGTGCCGGGGGTTTCCACCTTGATGACTTCGGCGCCCAGGTGGGCAAGCTGGTGGCAGCAGAACGGCCCGGCCAGCACATTGGTCAGGTCGAGCACGCGGATATGGCGCAGTGGCTTTTTCATGTTCTGTACAACAGAATGATGATCTTTAACAGAGAACATGCGGAGGATAGGAGCCGCGTTTGGGCGTGTCAAGCCGGGCGCCTGGCCGGCACCTGCCATACAATGGCGCCCCGTCCGCGCGGCCCGCTGGCGCGCGGGCCTTTTTTAGTGGTGTCTTGCAGGAAACGGAATCAATGATGTCAAACGCATGCGGCCTGGACTTCGGCACGTCCAACTCAACGGTCGGCTGGAGCCATCCGGCGCGGCCGGCGGCGCTGCTGCCGCTGGAGGACGGCAAGGTGACGTTGCCCTCGGTGATCTTCTTCCACGCGGAGGATCCGCTGGTCAGCTATGGCCGCGCCGCGCTGGGCGATTACCTGGCCGGCTATGAAGGCCGGCTGATGCGTTCGCTCAAGAGCCTGCTTGGCACCTCGATGATGGACGACAGCACCGAGGTGATGGGCCAGGCGATGCCGTTCCGCAAGCTGCTGGCGCACTTCATCCGCGAGCTGAAGACGCGTGCCGAGCAGGCCGCCGGCGCGGAATTCTCGCGTGCGGTGCTGGGCCGCCCGGTGTTCTTCATCGACGAGAACCCGGCCGCCGACCAGATCGCCGAAGACACCCTGGCCGAGATCGCGCGCGACGCGGGTTTCGGCGAGATCGCGTTCCAGTACGAGCCGATCGCCGCGGCCTTCGACTATGAGGCCCGGATCACGCGTGAGGAACTGGTGCTGGTGGCCGACATCGGCGGCGGCACCTCGGACTTCTCGCTGGTGCGCCTGTCGCCCGAGCGCGCCGCGCGCAGCGACCGGCGCGACGACATCCTGGCCAATGGCGGCGTGCATATCGGCGGCACTGATTTCGACCGCGCGCTCAGCCTGGCGCGCGCAATGCCGCTGCTGGGCCTGGGCAGCGCGCTGCGCAACGGCAAGGCGATGCCTTCCAGCCAGTATTTCGACCTGGCCAGCTGGCACACCATCAACCTGGTCTATACGCGCAAGGCGTGGTCGATGGTGATGGACAACTACCGCGACGCGGCCGATACGGTGAAGCTCGACCGCCTGGTGCGGCTGATCCGCGAGCGCGCCGGGCACTGGCTGGCGATCCAGGTGGAAGCCGCCAAGATCGCCTTGTCCGACGCCGGCAGCACCGACGTGGACCTGCACCGGCTGGAGCAGGGGCTGACGCTGACCATCACGCGCGACGAGTTCGATGCGTCGATCGACAAGCTGGTGGTGAAGACCGAGCAGACCGTGCAGAAGCTGCTGGTGGAAGCCGGCGTCGATGGCGCCGCGGTCGATACCATCTTTTTCACCGGCGGCTCCAGCAGCGTGCCGCTGCTGCGGCAGCGGCTGGCGGCGCTGTTGCCGCAAGCGCGTTGCGTGGAAGGGGACCGGTTCGGCAGCATCGGCAGCGGGCTGGCGCTGGATGCGGTGAGGAAGTTTGGGTGAGGGGCAGGCTGGCGTCTGAGCAGCCCAGCGGCCAGCTCAGACGTCAGCCGGCCTGCGTCCGCATATCGCGCAAGCCGTATTCATCCCCCAGCGCCAGCCGTGCCGCCCGCAGCGCGCCGCGCGCGGCCGCCGCATCGCCCGCCAGCCGCATCAGCGCCGGCAGTTCCCACGGCGCGCGCAAGAGCCCGCCCAGCACCGCGCCGACATCCGTCTTGCCGTCTTCACCCATGCCTGCCGCCGCGGCAGCCGGAACCGCGCGGCTGGCCGGGTCGATCACCACGCGGCAGGCCGCGAACGGCAGCCGGCAAGCCGCCGCCATGCGCGCGGCGAGGTGCGATTCCATGTCGACGCAGAGCGCCCCCGTGGCCCGGTGCAGCATCTGCTTGGCGGCAACCGAAAGCACCGGCTGGTCCGCGCCGGCAAGTATCCCGACCCTGGCATGCGGCAGCGCCGCGTGCATCGCCCGGGTCCAGGTCATGTCGGTGTCGTAGCGTTCGCCGGCCGCGCATACCGAGTCCGCCAGCACGAGGGCGCCCGGCGCCAGCGCGGGATCCAGCCCGCCCGCCACGCCAAAGCTGAGGATGCCCATGCAATGCCGGCTTGCCATCGCGGAAACGCCTTGTTCCAGTGCAAGTCCGCGCAGGCCGTGCACCACGCGGCAATGCGGACCGGCGGCGGTGCGCGCCTCGAACGCCATGCCGGTGACGACCAGCACGAACGGTGCCGTCACAGCCCCCACGACACCTGGTGCGCGCCGCCGCGCTGCAGGTTGCGGTAGCGCGCCAGCGCCCACAGCGGGAAGTAGCGTGCATAGCCGTGATAGCGCAGGTAGAACACGCGCGGAAAGCCCACGGCGGTGAAGCGCGGCTCATGCCACAGGCCGCCGGATTGCTGCGTGCGCAGCAGGTAGTCGATGCCGCGCGCCACCGCGGCATGCTGCGCGGCGCCGGCTGCCATCAGCGCCAGCAGCGCCCACGCGGTCTGCGAGGCCACGCTCGGCGCGGGCTCGTAGCCGCGGTAGTCGAGCCGGTAGCTGCTGCCGTCCTCGCCCCAGCCGCCGTCGGCGTTCTGGATCTGCTCGAGCCACGCCACGGCGCGGCGCATCTCGGGGGCTTCCGGTGTCAGGCCCGTTGCGTTCAGCGCGCACAGCGCGCTCCAGGTGCCATAGATATAGTTGGTGCCCCAGCGGCCAAACCAGCTGCCGTCGGGCATCTGCTCGGCCAGCAGGTAGCGCAGGGCGCGCGCGGCGGGCTCGCTCTTGCCCGGCGTGGCGCCGATCTGGCACAGCATCGACAGGCAGCGCGCGGATACGTCCGCGGTGGGCGGGTCCAGCAGCGCGCCATGGTCGGCAAAGGGGATGTTGTTCAGGTAGAGATGCGTGTTCTCGGGCTCGAACGCGCCCCAGCCGCCGTCGCCGCCCTGCATGCCGACGATCCACTCGGCGGCGCGCGCCACGGCTTCGTCATAGCGGCCCGGCACATCGTGCGCGCGCATGTAGCGGTTCATCGCGGCGGCCACCACGGCGGTGTCGTCCACGTCCGGGTAATAGGCATTGGCGTACTGGAAGGCCCAGCCGCCGGGGCGCACCAGGGGGCGGCGCACGGCCCAGTCGCCGCGCACGTCCAGCACTTGCAGCGGCCTGAGCCAGTCCAGGCCGCGCCCGGCCGCGGCCGTCGCGCGCGCCTCGCCGGCTTCCAGCAGCGCGTGCGCGGCCAGCGCGGTATCCCACACCGGCGACAGGCAGGGCTGGCAATAGGCTTCGTCGCCGTGCTCGACCAGCAGCCGCTCGACGGATTGCCGCGCCAGCGCGCGTGCCGGATCGTCGGGCGGCACGCCCAGCACGTCGAACATCATCACGCTGTTGGCCATTGCCGGGAAGATGGCGCCCAGGCCGTCCTCGCCGTTGAGCCGCTCGCGCACGAAGGCCTGCGCCGCGGCAATGGCGCGCCGGCGCAGCGTGCGCGGGACGAGCGGCTCGGCCACGCGCAGCAGCGCGTCCAGGCCGCGGAACACCGTGTACCAGCCGGCGTGCTGGTGCGCCGCGCGCGGCGGCAGCCCCACCGTATGGCAGTTGCCGACGAACAGCTCATTGATGCCGACCCCGCGCGGGTTGCGCGCCTGCGGGCGCAGGCTGTTCAGCACCAGCAGCGGCACGATCACCGTGCGCGCCCAGTACGAGACCTTGGACAGGTGGAACGGAAACCACTGCGGCAGCAGCATGATCTCGACCGGCATCATCGGCACCGCCGACCATGGCATCACGCCGTACAGGGCCAGCAGCGTGCGCGTGAATACATTGCTGGCCTCGGCGCCGCCCAGCGCGTGGACGGCCCGGCGCGCGCGCTGCATATGCGCGGCCTGGGGGTCGTCGCCGGCCATCTTCAGCGCGAAATAGGCCTTTACGCTGGCGCTGACGTCGGAGCGGCCTTCATGGAACAGCGGCCAGCCGCCATCGGGATTCTGGATGCGGCGCAGGTAGCGGGCCAGGCGGGCTTCAAGCTCCAGGTCCGGGGCTTCGCCGAGGTAGTGCACCATCAGCACGTATTCGGCGGGAATGGTGGCGTCGGCTTCCAGTTCGTAGACCCAGTGGCCGTCGGGGCGCTGCTGGTGCAGCAGCGCGTCGATCGCACGGCCGATGCCCTGGTCCAATGCCTGCGCGGCGTCGCGCGGCGCGGGGCTGTCCCCCGCGCTGGCCGGCGCGATCCGTGGCACTGCCGTGGCAAAGGCGGTCTCGTTCATCGACATGCAGACTCCTTGTGCCGGCGCACGGCGCGGCCGCGCCCGGCATGCATCGGGGGCAGCGCTCAGCCAATGGCGTGGCGCAGCAAGATCCAGAGCAATTGGGCGCGCGGCAGGCGCACGCGCTGGCGCGGCGCGCGCCAGCCCTGCGTGCGCAGCCGCGCCAGGATGCGGTGGTAGACCTCGGCCATGATGCGCGGCGAGCGCACCTGCCGCGACGGGCAGCGCGCCATGATGGCGTAGGCCTGGTCGTAGTGCGCCTGGGCCTCGCGCGCCACGGCCGCGCAGGCCTGGCCGACGGCGGGGTGGGCCACCACGGCCTGGGGCGTGTCCGCGCCGATGCCGGCCGCGGCCAGCGCTTCCGCCGGCAGGTAGAGCCGGCCGATGGCAGCGTCTTCGTCGATATCGCGCAGGATATTGGTCAGCTGCAGTGCGCGGCCCAGGTGGTGCGCGAGCGCGATGCCGCACGCTTCTTCCAGGCCGAACACGCGCACCGCCAGCCGGCCGACAGCGCTGGCGACGCGATCGCAATACAGGTCGAGGGTGGCCGCGTCGGGGGCGCGGATGTCCTGCACCACGTCCATGGTCATGCCGTCGATCACGGCGAGGAAATCCTGCTGCTGCAGGTCGAAGGCGCGGATCTGCGCGCTCAGCGGCTGCAGGGCGCGAGGCGGATTGCCGGTGTAGCAGGCGGCGATGTCGTGGCGCCAGGCATCGAGTGCGGCAAGGCGCTCGGCGCGCGGTGCGTTGCCGTCGGCGATGTCGTCGACCGCGCGGCAGAACGCATAGATCTCGAACATGGCCTGGCGCTGCGCTGGCGGCAGGATGCGCAGCGCGGCATGGAAGGAACTGCCGGCCGAGGCCGCCGGGCCCGCCTGGCTGCCATGGTCGGCGGCGACAGGGGTGTCTTGCGTTGCGATTTGAGTACCGGCCACGTAACTCCTCGACACGCTGCATACCGTCCCGCACTGATCGCGCAGCATCCGTGCGCGCCCACTGGCGGGAGGGCGGTTGTGGGTCGGCCGATTATAGCAATTTCACTCGTCGCAAGACTGCCGCAGCGGCGGCCCCGGTGCCGGCGCGCCAATAAAAAAAGCCCCGCGCCGGAGCTGCGGGGCTTTCCTTCCGGCCGGTCCGCTGGACCGGCCCGGAATCCACCGGTATCAGAGGGCCTGAATCTTGGTGGCTTGCTCGCCCTTCTGGCCCATGGCCTTGACGTAGCGTACCTTCTGGCCTTCCTTCAACGACTTGAAGCCATTGCCTTCGATTGCGGAGAAGTGCGCGAACAGATCGTTGCCGCCTTCATCCGGCGTGATGAAGCCGAAGCCCTTGGCGTCGTTGAACCACTTAACGGTACCGGTTTCCATATCTATCTCAACCTTGAATTTCAAAATGAGCGAAAACGCTCGTTATACACCGTGTGCAACGCACCCAGCGGATCCTTTTTATGTTCCCCGCCAGCGCATTCCATATGACTTCGATATGTCGCTGTCGTGACAACCGAAAACGTCACGGAACGACAACACCAAAAGACACACCGCATGGGCGCTGCACAAGTGGGAATCATTCTGCCGAATTTTCCCGGCGTGTCAATCAGGCTAAGCGCCTAATCATGATGAGAGGTTCCGATAGGAGATATTAGCGTTTTCTACTTCAGCTTCAGTTCAGTGAATTCCCTGATTTTTTTATCGCGGGTTTGGTTGTGCGTGCACCGCCAGCGAGCGCGATGCCACACCGCCGTGCATAATGGCTGTCGTCCGGTGCATGGGCGTGCCATCTTTTTTACAAATTCTTACGGCACCCAATCCCTACCGCGTTCGGGGGAAGCCGGCGCGGCCCGGATATATCATTATGCTGACAATAAAGGCCAGGCCGGTGGCCGCGCTCGCGTCGTGCACAGACATACATGAGCGCGCCCACTGTATGCGGGCCCATACATAAAAGCTCGGAACGGGGAACATCATGGCGTTTCAAACCTAGCTGTCCGGAATTTCGGTTGCGGACAGCCCCACCACCCGTCGCGCACGGGACCTGGACTGTTTTCGTTGTTTGCATTTGAGCCGAGCCGAGCCGCGCCCGCCGTACGCCCGTACCGCAAGCGCGGCTGACGTGCGCCCGCAGCACGGTGGCGCGCGTTAACGCGCGAGCCGGCTCAATGTCTCAGTGTTGGGACAATTGTTGACAATGTGATCCATGCGTCTGTCCTAGCATTCGTTTCCGGATACCATCAGATTTTTCCGATTCTGAGATCCACAGTCGGACACAAGGCGGCAGCGACCGCCTCAGGGAATGTCGTGCGTGAGGCACTTGCCGGCGTGCGCAGACAAGGGGAAGTAAGCCTGTGAAGCAGCTGGAGGAAGCACAAGGGAACCGGGGCGGCCGCATGCCGTTCCGATCGGGGTGGGTAGGGATGCGCATGGCGCAGCGGGTGCAAGGCATCGCGCTGGCGCTGGCCCTCGGGGCGGCGACGGCTGCGGCCGCGCCGGCGCCCGCGGCGCAGGCGCCATCCATGCCGTCGATCGCCTTGCACTACGGCGCCAAGCCGCCGGTTGACGCTCTGCAAGCCTTCGACATCGCCGTGGTCGAGCCCGACAGCGGCTTCGACCCGCGCCAGGCGGCGACGCCGGCCACGGCCTGGTTTGCCTATGTCAGCGTGGGCGAGGTGCTGGAGAGCCGCGCCTACTTCAAGGACATCCCCAAGGCCTGGTTCGTCGGGCGCAATGACGCCTGGAACGCGCCGGTCATCGACCAGGCAGCCGACGGCTGGCCCGCCTTCTATGTCGACAAGGTGATCGCGCCGCTGTGGCAGCGCGGCTTCCGTGGCTTTTTCCTCGATACCCTCGATTCCTACCAGCTTGCCGCCAGGACCGACGCCGAGCGCGCACGGCAGGAAGCGGGGCTGGTGCGCGTGATCCGCGCGATCAAGGCGCGCTACCCCGAGGCGCGCCTGGTCTTCAACCGCGGCTTCGAGATCCTGCCGCAGGTGCATGACCTGGCCTATGCCGTTGCCTTCGAGTCGCTGTTCCGCGGCTGGAACCAGGCCCAGGGCCGCTATGTCGACGTTGCGCAGGCTGACCGCGACTGGCTGCTGGCGCAGGCGCGCACCATCCGCGAGCAATACCGCCTGCCGGTGATCTCGATCGATTATTGTCCGCCGGCGGACCGCCGCTGCGCACGCGAAACCGCGCAGCGCATCCGCGCGCTGGGGATCACGCCCTATGTGGCCGATCCCGGGCTGCAGACGGTCGGCATCGGCAAGGTCGAGGTGCTGCCCCGGCGCGTGCTGGTGGTGCAGGAGCGCCGCCCCGGGGTGTCGATCGATGATTCCGAGGGTGTGCGCTTTGTCTCGATGCCGCTCAACTACCTTGGCTATCGCGTGGATTTCGCCGAGACCAGCGAGGACCTGCCCGAGATCGGGCCGGACCGCTACGCCGGCGTGGTGGTGTACCTGTCAGGCAATGTCACGGCGCAGCCGGGACGCTTCCATGCCTGGGTGCAGGCGCGCATGGCGCAGGGCATGCCGGTGGTGTTCCTCAACGACTTCGGCACCAGCGTGAGCGGCACGGTGGCGCGCAGCTTCGGGCTGAAGGCAGTCAAGGGCCGCGTGTCGGGCCCGGTCGAGGTGCTGGCCAAGGACCGGATGATGGGCTTCGAGATGCCGGTGGCCCCCGACCGCACCCAGGCCGAAGCGATCCAGGTGCCGGACGGCGCCGGCTACCGTTCGCTGCTGCGCCTGCGTTCGGGCACGCTGACCTATGACGCCGCCGCGATCACGCCGTGGGGCGGCTATGTGCTGGGGCCGTATGCGGTGCGCCAGAGCGGCAACGGCAACGGCCAGAGCCGCTGGGTGGTGCAGCCGCTGGACTTCCTGCGCGCGGCGCTGCGCCTGCCCGCCATGCCCGTGCCCGATGTCACCACCGAGAACGGCCGGCGCCTGCTGACCATCCATATCGACGGCGACGGCTTTGCCTCGCGCGCCGAGATTCCCGGCGGCGGCTTCTCCGGCGAGGTGCTGTTCCGCGAGATCTTCGACCGCTACCGGCTGCCGATGACGATGTCGGTGATCCAGGGCGAAGTCAGCAAGGACGGCATGTACCCCAGGCTCAGCGCCGAGCTTGAGCCGATCGCGCGCAAGATCTTCGCGCAGCCCTATGTCGAGGTGGCCAGCCATACCTTCTCGCATCCGTTCGAGTGGTCGCGCACCGTGCCGGCCCAGCCAGGGCAGCCAACGCAATCCAGCGGCGCCGCGGTGGTCGAGGGCGACGAGGCCTTCCACCTGAGCATCCCCGGCTACAGCATGGACCTGAACCGCGAGATCGGCGGCTCCATCGACTACATCAACCGCACGCTGGCGCCGGCCGGCAAGCCGGTCAGCATGCTGCTGTGGTCGGGCGACTGCCAGCCGCCGGCCGAGGCGCTGCGGCTCACCGAGAAGGCGCGCGTGCTCAACATGAACGGCGGCGATACGCTGATCACGCGCAGCAACCCGAGCTGGACCGCGATCGCGCCGCTAGGCATCAACAAGCCCGGCGGCACCTTCCAGGTGTTTGCGCCCAACCAGAACGAGAACGTCTACACCAACCTCTGGCACGGCCCGTTCTACGGCTTCGAGCGCGTGATCGAGACCTACGAGCTGACCGACAAGCCTTATCGCTTCAAGCCTGTCAATATCTACTACCACAGCTATTCGGGCACCAAGGCCGCGTCGCTGAAGGCGCTGCGCAAGGTCTATGACTATGTGCTGGCGCAGCCGCTGCTGCCGCTGCACTCCACCGACTACGTGCGCAAGGTGCTCGACTGGCAGGACATGGCCGTGGCGCGGGATGTGGGCGACGGCCAGCCGGGCGGCACCGGTGCTGAATGGATCGTTCGCGGCGACGGGAACCTGCGCAACCTGCGCTGGAGCGGCGCGGGCATGCCCGACGTGGGCGCGGCGCACGGCGTGACCGGCACCTCGCCGGCACCGGGCGGCGGCGTCTACCTGCACCTGGATGGCGGCGATGCGCGCTTCGCCGTGCGCGACACAGTCACCGCCCCGGCCGCGCCGCAGCTGGCCGAAGCCAACGGCATCGTGCGCGACTGGTCGCAGCGCGATGGCGTCACGCGCTTCGCCTTCAGCGGCTACTTCAAGCCATTCTTCCGTCTTGCCAACGCCGGCAACTGCCGTGTGAGCGTCGATGGCAAGCCCGTACAGGCCGTCCGCGAGCGCAACACGCTGCGCGTGGATACCGCACCCGTCACCGATCCGAACCATGCCAGGCAACAAGTCGAAGTCCGCTGCGCCGGTTGAGCGCGAGCGGCTGCTGCCGCCGGCGCTGGTGCTGACTTTCACTGCGATGGTGGGGATCGGCCTGGCGCTGATGTTCCCGCGCGAGACTCTGCGCGAGCGCCTGCTGGGCCAGGGCCGCACCATCGACGGGCTGACCATGGCCTACCTGGAAGCCTGGTGGAAGGTCACGCCCGACGACCCCGGTTTCATGGGCGTGCTGGCCGAACAATACGCGCGCACCGGCCGGCTGGAAGAGGCGCAGGCCATGCTGGCGCGCATGCAGGCGGTGCAGGGCACCGACCTGTCGGGCCAGATCCTGCGCACGCGCATCGAGATCGCGCAGCAGCGCGCCTGGGCCGCGCTGCCGGATACGCCTGAGCGCGAACAGAACCTGGTGCAGCTGCGCAGCCTGCTGGACCAGGCTGCCGGGCGCAGCTGGGGGCTGGCCGACCTGCAAACACTGGCCACGCAGTCGCGCCAGGCCGGCGCCCAGGACGCGATGCGCAAGTTCTATGCGGCGCTGGCCAGCCAGGACCGCAACAACGCGGCCTTCTGGAACCGCCAGCTGGCCGACATGGCGATCGCGGGCGGCGACTATCGCAACGCCGCCAACGCCTTGTTCGCGCAGCAGGCGGCCGCCACCACGCTGGCCGAGCGGCGCGCGCTGTTCCTGAAGGCGGTGCAGACGCTGCAGTCAGGCAACCTGCTGGACGAAGCGCTGGCGCAGGCCGAGCGCCACGGCGGCAAGCTGCTGGACGATCCGGAGGTGCTGCGCTACCTGACGAAGCTGGCGCTGGCGGCCAACAAGCCGGAGCAGGCCAGCCGCTATGTCGAGCGGCTGCTGAAGGTTTCGGCGCGCACGCGCGATGCCGGCCCGGCGGCGCTGGCCGCACGCCAGGCCGAGGCGCGGCGTATCGCCGCCAGCCAGCCGTGGGCCGAGCGCGGCCTGGTCTTCCTCGACGGGCCGCGCGGCCTGGCCTTGCGTGAAGCGCTGGCCGCCTCCGGCCAGCTGGGTACGCGCAAGATTGCGGCGCAAGCTGCTGCGCCCGCGCAGGCGCCGGCGGAGCCAGCCGACAAGCCGTTCAACGCCGACGACTACGAACTCGCCTATCGCGTGTTCCTGTCAGCCGGCAAGCTCGACCAGGCGCAGCGCGTGGCCGAGACCGCGGTGCGCCGGCTGCCGGGCGAGGCGATCTGGCGCGAACGGCTGGCGCAGGTGGCCGAATGGAACCGCCAGCCGGCCGTGGCCCTGAAGAGCTGGCTCGACTATGCCCGCGCCACCAACGACGAGCGCGCGTGGGATGCAGTGATGCGGCTCGCCCCGGGCCTGTCCGACGATCGCGCCTACCTGGCCGCGCTGCGCCACCGCGCGGGCGGCTCGGACCTGAAGACCGTGGACGAGGTGGTGGCTGCCTACGAACGCCTGGGCGAGCCGGAAGAGGCCATGCGCTTCCTCGAAGGCCTGAGCCACGGCCCCAGGGCTCGCGACATCATGGAACGCCACGCCGCGCTGGCCGAGCGCGCCGGCAAGGACGAGCGCGCGTTCCAGATCTATACGCAGATGCAGCAGCGCTTCGGCCCGCGCCCCGCCTATGCGCTGAAGCTCGCCAACCTGCTCTATGTGCGCGGCAAGCTGGCGCAGGCGCTGGACGCCATGCTGCCGGCGCGTGCCACGGCCGGGAAGGATGACATCCTCTACTGGCGCACCTTTACCGAGCTGGCGCGGCTGAACCAGCGCGACGACCTGCTCAAGGACGGCTATCGCCAGCTGATGCTGGCGGCGGCGCAGACGCAGGACGAGCACTGCATGGAGAGGCCGGCGGGCCCGGCGCGCAACGACTGCCTGGACGAGGTCCGCGACACGCAGGAGGCGGATTTCTCCAACCTGATCGCCTACTACGACAAGACCCCGATCGACGCCGGGCGCATCGCCGAGGCCGACTGGCGCCGCGGCGGCAAGCCGGAATCGCTGGAACTGGCGCTGTACTACTACACGCGTGCCCACGCCTACCGGCGTATCGGGCGCCTGTTGCAGGACATGACGCCCGAGCAGCGCCAGGCGGCAGCGCAGTCGAGCCGCTTCCTGATGCGGCGCGCGGAGTACTACCGCGTGACCGGCCAGCGCGACCACGCCCTGGCCGACCTGCGCCGCGCCGCGGGCCTGCGCGATGCCGACAGCGAAACGCTGGCGGCGCTGCTGTGGACGCTGGTCGACCAGGGCAGCGATACCGAAGTGCGCGCGGTGATGCGCCGCGTCAAGGACGACGCGGAAGACAACCCCGACCTGTGGGGCGCCTTCGCCGCGGGCCATATGCGTTTCCAGGACGGGCGCGCGGCCATGCACTACCTGCGCAAGCTCAACGACGGCAAGAGCGCCGATCCGCTCTGGCTCAGCCTGATGGCCGATGCTTATGAAGCCATCGGCCAGACCGACATGGCCTGGCGCGTGCGCCGCCAGGCCTGGATCGACCTGCACCATGGCTGGTCCCAGGGCGGGGTGCGCTATGCCCGGCTGCGGCCCGACAACACCGACGGCGACGAAGAGTACGAGAACGAGTCCGGCGCGCCTTCGCGCGCGGACCTGCGCCGCCAGACCGTGGCGCTGGGGCAGATCTTTGCCTCGGGCGATGTCTCGCGCGCGCTGGTGATCCAGATGCTGCGCGCGGACCGCGCTTCCACGGCGGCGCGCGAACTGGTGCCGCCGATGGCGGGCGCGCCGTCGCAGCTGGGCGAGGTGGCCGGGCTGCCGCCGCTTCATGAGGCGGCAACCGCGCCCGCGTCCGCGGAGGTCGCGCGCAATGCGGCCCGCCGCGATGCCGCGCTGTCCGCTGCCGGGCGCGATGCCGCGCTGGCATGGGCGATGTCCGCGGAATCCAACGAACTGGCGCGAAGCTGGCTGGCCCGCCAGTACGTCAACCGGCTGCAGCGACCGGCCTATGCCGAGGTGGCGATCGCGCTGGACCGGCAGGACATGAACAGCCTTGACCGTATCCTGGAGCGCCAGGCCGGCCGCGTGCCGGTGGCCAACCAGATCGAGGCCAACCAGCAACTGAACCGCATCAGCGCCGCGCAGACGCTGGCCTTCGAAACCCAGGAGCGGGCCCGTTCCGATGACACGCTGCAGGACTCCTTGCAGGAGACGCTGCTCTACAACGCCCAGGCGATCGAGCCGCGCGTGAGCTTCATGCACCAGAAGCCGCTGGAATATACCGAAGGCAGCCTCGCGGGTGGCGTGCGCCTGTGGGACGGGTATGACCTGAACCTGCGCGGCACCTGGCGCGACCAGCGCAGCACCGATCCGCAGCAGCTGGTGAACGTGCCGTCGTCCGACCGGCGCGCCGACCTGTCGCTGGGTTATCGCGACAACAGCAAGCGCTGGCGTGCCACGGCAGGCTACCGCGAGGGGCTGGACACAATGGCGACCGCGCGCTTCTTCGGCGAGTGGAACCAGCAGGGCCGGCTGCAGTTCAGCACGCTGGCCGGGCTGAACCAGCCGGCCGACGAATCGGCGCCGCTGCGCGTGGGCGGGGCCAAGGACGTCGTGGGGCTGGGCGCAACCTGGCGCCTCGGCCTGCGCGAGTTCGTCGGCGCGCGCATCGAGTACAGCAGCTTCCGCGGGCAGGACCGCAGCGCGCTCGGGCATGGCATGGTCTATGACGTCGAGGCCGGCTACAGGATCCGCACCTCGTATCCGGACTACACCGTGCGCGTGGTCGGCACGCATGCCAACTACAGTGCCAACGGCGGCAGCCTGACGCCGCGCATGGCGTCGCTGGTGCCGGTCGGCGACGAAGCCACGCCGGCGTTCTACATGCCGCAGGGCTTCACGCAGGCCGGCGTGCTGTTCGGCTTCGGCACTGAGCTGCTGGACGAATACACACGCAAGTGGCGGCCGTTCGGTGAAGTGGGGCTGCTGCGCGACACGCGCGCACGGCAGAACTTCCGCGTGCAGGGCGGGGTGGCCGGATCGGTATTCGGCAACGACCACCTGGCGCTGTATATCTCGCATGAGACCGCGGCGCGCAACGGTGGCAGGCCGCTGACGGAACTGGGAATGCGCTATCGCTGGCTGTACTGAGCCGGCGGCAGCGGATGGCAGGGATCGGGTAACAACAGGACATGGAAAAGGGGATGAAGATGAACAAGCAAACCACGGCAATGACGGGCAAGACAGTGGCCAGGCGGCTGGCGGCATGGTGCGGCGCGCTGGGCGCGGCACTGTGGCTGGCAGGCTGTGCGGTGACGGATGTCGGCCGCGCGCCGGCGCTGGCCCGCGGCGAGACCATCGCGGTGCTGCCGATCGTGAACTACACCGAGACGCCGCAGGCCGGCCTGCGCGCCGAGGCGATTGCCGAGAGCCTGCTGAAGACCGGCGGCGTGGCCAGCCTGAAGCGTTATCCGGCCAGCCTGAACCCGGAAACGCTGTTCGAGCCGGCCGAGCGCGAAGCCGTGGGCAAGGCGCTGGAATGGGCGCGTGCCGAGAAGGCCCGCTACGCGCTGACCGGCGCGGTGCAGGAATGGCGCTACAAGGTGGGCGTGGACGGCGAGCCTGCGGTCGGCATCTCGCTGCAGCTGCTGGACGTGAACAGTGGTGAAGTGGTGTGGTCGGCCACCGGCAGCGACAGCGGCTGGAGCCGCGCCTCGCTGTCGGGCACCGCGCAGAAGCTGCTGCGTCGCCTGCTGGCGCCGCTGATGCAAGGCTGAGGCGGCGGCAAGCCACCAGGAAGAGGCTGCACACCGATGCGGCGATGCAATGGTTGAAGCAAGGGGATGAGCGTGGCCAATACGGCTGACAAGACATATCGCGCGCGGCAAGGACAGGGCATCGGCCTGGGTGGGCGCTATGCGCGCCTGCTGGCGCCGGCGGTCAGCGGGCGCGCGGCCGTGGTGGAACTGGTGGTGGCCATGCTGGCCGCAATGGGGCTGGCGTGGCTGGTGCTGCCGCAGAATCCGCTGCTGCTCGGCATGGGCTTTCCGTGGGCCTGGCTGCTGCCGGTGATCCTGGCGCTGCGCTATGGCACGCTGATCGGCGTGGGCAGCGTGCTGATGCTGCTGGGCGGCTGGTACTTCTACCAGCAGACCGGCGTGATGGCAGGGCCCTTCCCGCGCCTGTTCTTCCTCGGCGGGCTGCTGCTGGTGCTGGTGGCCGGACAGTTCGGCGATATCTGGGGCACGCGCCTGGCGCGCGCCCGCGCCGTGAACCGCTACCTGGACGAACGCCTGGCGGCGCTGACCAAGAACCACTACCTGCTGCGCATCTCGCATGAGCGGCTGGAAAACGACCTGCTGGCGCGGCCCACCACGCTGCGCGACACGCTGTCGCAGCTGCGCAGCGTGGCGCTGGACGAGGCCGCGCGCACCGGCCAGGTGCTGGCCGGTGCGCAGCCGATGCTGCAGGTGGTGGCGCAGGCCTGCCAGCTTGAGGCAGCCGCGCTCCATGCCTGCGATGGCGAGCACGTGGATGGCGTCCCGGTCGCCAGCATCGGCCCGGAATTCACGCTCGACACCACCGACCCGCTGGTGCGCCACTGCCTGGACACGCGCCAGCTGGCGCACCTGAGCGCCGACGGCCTGCAGCATGGCGCGCAGACGCGCTACGTGGCGGTGGCGCCGGTGCTGGCCGGCTCCGACCACCTGATCGGCCTGCTGGTGGTCGAGCGCATGCCGTTCCTGTCGCTGACCTACGAGAACCTGCAGATGCTGATGGTGCTGCTGGGCTACTACGCCGACGGCGTGGAGCACGCCGGCGCCACCCGCACCATCCAGGCGGCGCTGCCGGCCTGCCCATACCCGTTTGCGCTGGACTATGCGCGGCTGTCGCGGCTGCGGCGCGAGACCGGCATCGAAAGCTCGGTTGTGGCGCTGGTGTTCGACGCGGATCCGGAGCGCGATGCGCTGTTCGAGCAGGTGGTGCGCAGCCGGCGCGCGCTGGATGTGGCGTGGCCGGTGGTCAACGCCCATCACCGCGCGATGCTGACGCTGATGCCGCTGTCCGATGCGCAGGCGGTGGCGGCCTACCTGGTGCGCATCGAAGACATGCTGCGCGCGCAGTTCGGCACCGACTTCACCAGTGCGGGCATCGGCGTCTATACGCTGGCGGTGCCCGGCGCCGGCTCGGAAGACGCGCTGGTCAAGCTGCTGCGCCGGGCCCAGGTGGATGGCGCGATCGCGCCGGCCACGCTGCCGGCCGGGGAAGCGCCCCATGTTTAAGCTCGGCGCCAGCGGGCTCGTCGCCCAGATCGCCGCGCTGGCGCTGCTGGCGCGCGCCGGCAACAGCACCGCGCTGCTGCTGGCCTTCTTCGGCATGCAGGCGGTGGCCGCCGCGCTGACCGCGCTGCTGCTGTGGCGCCTGCTGCCGCGGCGCTTTCGCGTGCCGTTCGGATGGAGCTATGGCTTTCTCGCGCTGTTCTGCTTCTTCGTGCCGCTGGGCGGCGCGCTGGTGTGCCTGGGCAGCTACCTGTTCTCGAAGCTGTTCCCGCGGCGCGTGGACACCAGCGGCATCGGCACCGTGGGCTTGCCCGAGTTCGTCACGCACCTGATGTCGCGCGTCACCCACGGCGGCGGCGCGCGCCTGCGTGCGCAGCTGGGCAATGCGCGCGCGCCCCTGCCCGAGCGCATGACCGCGCTGGTGGCGATGCAGTCGATGCCGGCGCGCACCGCCAGCCCGGTGCTGCGCGAACTGCTGGCCGACAGCGTCGACGACGTGCGGCTGCTGGCCTACGGCATGCTGGACGGCGCCGAGAAGCAGCTGACCCAGCAGATCCTGGCCGAGCTGCCGCGGCTGGAGAGCGCCAACAGCGCCAGCGAGCGCGCCGAGATCAGCAAGCGGCTGGCAGACCTGTACTGGGAACTGATCTACCAGAACCTGGTGCAGGGCGACGTCTACCGCTACACCGCCAGCCAGGTCGAGCGCTACGCCAGCGCGGCGCTGCAGTACGACGACAGCAATGCCTCGCTGTGGTACATGCGCGGACGCCTGGCGCTGGCGCGCAATGCCCCGCGCGAGGCGCGTGAATGGCTGCAGCGCGCCGAATCCCTCGGCTTCGCGCGCGAACGCGTGCTGCCGCACCTGGCCGAGGCCGCCTACCTGGAACGCGACTATGCCGCGGTGCGCCAGCTGATGGCATCGTTTGACAGCCCCTCGCCGCTCCCGCTGGTGCGGCCCCTGCTGCGGTACTGGCAATCATGAGCAAGATCCTGGTAAAAGCGACGTCGGCCGACGTCATGTTGCTGCTCGAAGGCACCTTCCCGTATGTGAGCGGAGGGGTGTCGAGCTGGGTTAACCAGATGATCCGCGCGTTCCCGGACCTGCGCTTCGGCATCGTCTTTATCGGCAGCCGGCGCGAGGACTATGGCGACATGGCCTACCAGCTGCCGCCCAACGTGGTGCACCTGGAAACGCACTACCTGTACGACTTCCCGCCGCCGCCGCTGGTCCAGGGCAGCACCGGCGATGCCAAGGCGTTCGACGCCTCGGACCGCCTGCACGAGCTGCTGCGCGACCCGGGCCGCGAGGCCGAGGCCGGCGCCATGATGCGCGAGCTGATGCCGGCGCTGCGCGAGGGTGGGGCGCTGGGCGAGGACGCCTTCCTGTACAGCCGCCGCGCCTGGCAGACCATCACCGAGCAATACCGGCGCTTCTGCACGGACCCGTCGTTCACGGACTATTTCTGGACCGTGCGCATCATGCACAAGCCGCTGTGGCAGCTGGTGCGCATTGCCGACAACCTGATCCCGGCGCGCGTCTACCACACGGTTTCCACCGGCTATGCGGGCTTTCTCGGGGCGCTGCTGCGCCACCGCAACCAGCGCCCGCTGCTGGTGTCGGAGCACGGCATCTACACCAAGGAACGCAAGATCGACCTGTTCCAGAGCCAGTGGATCCGCGACAACCGCAATGTGTTCGAGCGCGACATCTCCCAGATCAGCTACTTCCGCGAACTGTGGGTGCGCTTCTTCGAGACCATCGGCCGGGTCTGCTACGACGCCGGCGACGACATCGTCGCGCTGTATGAGGGCAATCGCCGCCGCCAGGTGCAGGACGGCGCGCCTGAGGTGCGCACGCGCAGCATCCCCAATGGCATCGACCTGCCGCGCCTGGCGCCGCTGCGCGCCCGCCGCAAGCCGGGCGTGCCGCCGGTGCTGTGCCTGATTGGCCGGGTGGTGCCGATCAAGGACGTCAAGACCTTTATCCGCGCCATGCTGACGGTGGTGCGCGAGTACCCCGACGCCGAAGGCTGGATCGCCGGCCCCGAGGACGAGGATCCCGACTACGCGCGTGAATGCCGCAGCCTGGCCGAGAGCCTGGGCTTGGGCCAGAAGGTCAAGTTCCTGGGCTTCCAGCGCATCGACGCGCTGCTGCCGCAGGTGGGCGTGCTGGTGCTGAGCTCGATCAGCGAGGCGCTGCCGCTGGTGGTGCTGGAAGGCTTTGCCGCCGGCGTGCCGTGCGTGACCACCGACGTGGGCTCGTGCCGCGAGCTGCTGTTCGGCCTGCCCGGCGACGACGCCGCGCTGGGCTCGGCCGGCGAGGTGGTGCGCATTGCCGATCCCGCGGCCCTGGCCGCGGCGGCGCTCGGGCTGCTGCAGGACCCGGCGCGCTGGCAGGCGGCCCAGGCCGCCGGCGTGGCGCGCGTGGAGCGCTACTACACCCAGGACCGCATGGTGGGCAGCTACCGCGAACTGTATCAACGGCTGATGGCGCAGGCAGACGGCGCCGGGCATGGCGGACCTGAGCGGCAGGGCGGCGGCAACCCCGCGCGCTGCCCGGTCCACGGAGGAGCCTGAGCATGGCTGGCATTGGATTCGAGCTGCGCAAGATGCTGCGGCGGGACAACCTGTCGGGCATGCTGAGCGCCTACGCGTATGCCGGCATCATCAGCTCCGGGCCATGGATCCTGTCGATCGTCGGCATCCTGCTGATCGGCATGCTGAGCCTGCCCTTCGTGGTGCCGGGCTCGCTGATCACGCAGTTCCAGGTGTCGGTGACCTACCTGATCGCCGGCAGCCTGATCCTGACCGGGCCGATGCAGCTGGCGTTCACGCGCTTCACCTCGGATCGGTTGTTCGAGAAGCGCGACCACCTGGTCCTGAGCAACTACCACGCGGTGGCGCTGCTGGCGACGGTGCTGTCGGGCGGCATCGGCGTGGCGTGCGCGGTATTCAGCTTCGGCGAGCAGTCGGTGCTGTACCGGCTGCTGATGGTGGCGGGCTTCGTGGTGCTGAGCAATATCTGGATTGCCGCGATCTTCCTGTCGAGCATGAAGCAGTACAAGGCGATCGTGTGGACCTTCCTGCTGGGCTACGCGATCTCGGTCGGCGCCGCGCTGGTGCTGCGCGGCCACGGGCTGGAAGGGCTGCTGGGCGGTTTCGCCGCCGGCCAGCTGTGCCTGCTGACCGGCATGGTGACGCTGATCTACCGCAACTACACCAGCCGCCAGTTCATGTCGTTCGAGGTGTTCCAGCGCCGCCATGCCTACCCCAGCCTGGTGGCGATCGGCCTGCTCTACAACCTGGGCATCTGGATCGACAAGTTCATGTTCTGGTACGCGCCCTCCACCGGGCAGCAGGTGATCGGGCCGCTGCATGCGTCGATCATCTACGACATCCCGGTGTTCCTGGCCTACCTGGCAATCATCCCGGGCATGGCGGTGTTCCTGGTGCGCATCGAGACCGATTTCGTCGAGTACTACGACGCGTTCTACAACGCGGTGCGCGGCGGCAGCTCGCTCGAGCATATCGAGGACATGCGCAACACCATGGTCCAGACCATCCGGCTGGGTTTGTACGAGATCGTCAAGGTGCAGGCCATCGCCGCGCTGCTGCTGTTCGCGGTGGGCGTGTGGGTGCTGCGGCTGCTGGGCATTTCCGAGCTGTACCTGCCGCTGCTTTACGTGGACGTGATCGGCGCCAGCCTGCAGGTGGTGCTGCTGGGGGTGCTCAACATCTACTTCTACCTGGACCGCCGCCGCGAGGTGCTGCTGCTGACCGCGACCTTCGTGGTGCTGAACTTCGCGCTGACGCTGCTGACGCTGCACCTGGGGCCGGCCTGGTACGGCTACGGCTTTGCGGTGTCGCTGCTGGTGGTGGTGGCGCTGGCGCTGTACCTGCTGGACCGCAAGCTGGACCGGCTGGAGTACGAGACCTACATGCTGCAATAGGCCCTGCCGGGGCCGCGCCGGCCGGCTCCCCGGGCGGCGCGATGGCGGCAAGGATGATGCAGATCGAAAGACGATCGCGGAGGGATCGGCGCAGTTGCCGCCACCACCCCTCGTCGGGGCATCTCGACGGAAGGGCCTGCGATTGGGTAACATGGCGGCAGCCGGCGGGCTTCGGCCTGGCCCGTCGGATCAGATCGACGGCCGCGCCCCCTGGGGGTGAATATGAGGAATGACTTGCCGGCCGAGCCGTCGACATGCCGTGGCAGAGACCGCAGTTGCAGTCGGAAGCTGGCAGAAGGATGTAGAGGTATGCGAATTGCCTCCGTGGAGGATGATCCGGATCAGGCCGAACTGATCCGGCAGATATTGAGCGAAGCCGGCTTCGAGTGCGAGTCCTACGCCAACGGCGCGGATTTTCTGCGCGCGCTGCGCGAGCGCGCCTATGACCTGTTGCTGGTCGACTGGCAGTTGCCGGGCACCAGCGGCTATGAGCTGGTCAGCTGGGTGCGGCAGAAGTCCGGCAATATGCCGCCGATCCTGTTCGTCACCAGCCGCACCGCCGAATCCGACATCGTCGACGGCCTCACCGTGGGCGCCGACGACTACATGCTCAAGCCCATCCGCGCCGGCGAGCTGATCGCCCGCGTGCGTTCGCTGCTGCGCCGCGCCTACCCCGAGGCGGCGCAGGAAGTGGAGCTGATCCGGCGCGGCAACTACATCGTCGATACCCACGCGCGCACCATCACCGTCGGCGGCGAGCCGGCGCTGCTGTCCCCGCGAGAATATGAGCTGGCCCTGTTCCTGTTCCGCAATACCGGGCGCCTGCTGGCGCGCGAGGTGATGGAGCAGGCCGTCTGGGGCCGCGCCATGGGCGCGGGCTCGCGCACGCTGGATACGCATATCTCGCGGCTGCGCCTCAAGCTGGCGCTGCGCCCCGAGAACGGCGTGCGGCTGACCTCCGTGTACTCGCACGGCTATCGCTTTGAAGAGGCTTCCGCGGCAGATGTGGAGGCGGATGAGGCCGGGGCGGATGCGTAAGGTGATCGGTGGTGCCGCGCTGGCCCTGCTGGCCGGCATGGCGGTTCCGGCGCACGCCGGGCCCGCGGGCGCGGAAGGCGCCGATTTTATCTACCTGGTGGAGCCGGGCGATACGCTGATCGGCCTGGCCTCGCGCTACATGGCGTCCGAGCAGGGGTGGCGCACGCTGCAGCGCCTGAACGGCGTGGCCGATCCGTACCGGCTGGTGCCCGGCTCGCGCCTGCGCATCCCGCTCAGCCAGATTCCCGAGCAGGCCGCGTCGGCGCGTGTGGTCCATGTGGCCGGCGCGGTCCGCGCCAATGGCCGGCCGGTGCAGGCCGGCATGACGCTGGACGAAACCACGCGCATCGAGACCCCCGCGGGCGGCTCGGTCACGCTGGAGTTGCCGGACCGCAGCCGCGTCACGGTGCCGCCGGCCACCACGCTCTCGGTCAGCCGGCTGCGCATGTTCGCGCGCAGCGGCCTGACCGACACCGTGATCCGCATCGAGAAGGGTGCCGCCGATACGCGCGTGGCACCGCAGGGCGGCGGCGTCGGGCGCTTCGAGCTGCATACGCCGATGATGGTGACCGGCGTGCGCGGCACCCGCTACCGGGTCTCGGCCGACACGGCAGGAAGCCGCAGCGAGGTGCTGGAAGGGCGCGTCGGCGTCAGTGCGGCGCGGGGTGCCCGCGCCAGGCCGGCAGCAGAGCGTGCCATGACCGCGGCGGCTTCGGTCGGTGCCGGCTATGGCATCGGCGTGTCGGCCGGCGGCAAGCTGTCGCAGCCGGTGGCGCTGCTGCCGGCGCCGGCCCTGCTGCCCCCGGCCGATACCGTGCTGGGCCCGTCCTTCGAGGCCGCCTGGCAGCCGGTGCCGGGCGCCACCGCCTACCGCGTGCTGGTGGCGCGCGATGCGGCGCTGAGCGAACTGGTCTGGACCGGCACCGCCAGTGGCGCCACTGCCACGACCGCGCGCGTCGACGGCCTGCCCGAGGGCACGCTGTACCTGAGCGTCAGTGCCATCGACAAGCACCAGCTGACCGGCCATGACGCCCAGGCACCGGTGTCGGTGCGGCTGAACCCGCCGGCGCCGTTCACGCAGCAGCCTGCCGCCGATGCGGTGCGCTATGCCGAAGCCGTCGCCTTCGAATGGGCCACCGTGCCGAGCGCGGCGCGCTACGAACTGGCGCTGGCCGCCGATTCGGCCTTTACGCGCGACGCCGTGGTGCAGGCGGCCTCCGAGCCCGCCGCCACGCAAGCGCTGGTGCCGGGCCGCTGGTGGTGGCGCGTGCGCAGCGTCGATGCGGCGGGCCGGCCGGGCCCGTGGTCGGACGCGGTCCCGTTCAGCGTCGAACCCAAGCCGCCCGTGCCGACCCTGCAGGACGACGGCGGCGCGCTGCATATCGGCTGGCCCGAGGGCAGCGGCGCCGGCGCGGGCTACCGGGTCCAGGTGTCGGCCGATGCCGGCTTTGCCACACTGCTGGCCGACGAGCACACCACCACCAATGCCATTGACCTGCCGCGCCCCGCGCCCGGCGTCTATTTCATCCGCGTGGC
Source organism: Cupriavidus sp. FW305-26 (assembly GCF_058787975.1). Taxonomy (NCBI): domain Bacteria; kingdom Pseudomonadati; phylum Pseudomonadota; class Betaproteobacteria; order Burkholderiales; family Burkholderiaceae; genus Cupriavidus; species Cupriavidus sp. FW305-26. The sequence goes on along the minus strand of NZ_JBYTAH010000055.1, from coordinate 27,314 downwards.
ACGTGCGGCGCCGGGGGTGACACCTGACCCGGCGGCGTTCTCCGCGCCGCAGCGCATTGAAGTCAATGCCCTCCTGCGCGACTCGCAGGGCGGCGCAATCGGGTCGGGCGACCGGCCGGACGGTGGTGGCCGCATCCGGCTCAACTGACGCGCCAGGCCCGGCGCCGGCCGCGCCCGGGCACGCTTTCGGGCAGCGCACGCTGATCGAATGGTGCCTGCTGCTTGCTGCCGTGCTGGCCCTGGTGGTGCTGGCCGCGCGCCAGGGCTGGGCCGAGCGCGCCGACCTGGCCGCCTACGACATCGCCATCAGCGCCCAGCACCATCCGGCCCGCGACGACATCGTCATCGTCGGCATCGATGACGCCAGCATCACCGCCATCGGCCGCTGGCCGTGGCGCCGCGCGGTGCTGGCGCAGCTGGTCGAGCGCATCGCCGCCGGCGGGCCGCGCGTGATCGGCGTGGACGTGATCCTGTCCGAGCGCGACACCCGCTATCCGCAAGACGACGCCGTGCTGGCCCGCAGCCTGGCCCGGGCCGGCAACGTGGTGCTGCCGGTGGTGGCCGAATCCGGCCCCGCCGGCATGCTGGTGCGCTACCCGCTGGCCGGGCTGGGCACCGCGGTGGGCCATATCAACATGGTGGTCGATACCGATGGCGTGGCGCGCCAGGTCTATCTGAGCGAAGGGCCCCATCCGGTGGCCGCCGCCGGCGTGCCGCACCTGGCCGCGGTGATGGCGGCGTTCGGTCGCGCCGCCGAGCCGCCCGGCATCGCGCGCCAGGAGCCGGCCCGGATCACCGAAGCCAACGGCTGGGAGCGCAGCGGCCGCCTGCGTATCCCGTATGCCGGCCCGCCCGGCACCTTTGCCCGCGTGTCAGCGCGCGACGTGCTGGATGGCCGCGCCAACCCCGCCATCTTTGCCGGCAAGGCCGTGCTGATCGGCGCGCTCGCCACCGGCATGGGCGACGTGCTGCCGACGCCGGTGTCGCGCGATGGCCGCGGCATGAGCGGGGTGGAGATCCTGGCCAATACCGTGCAGGCGCTGACCGACGGCGATGCGATTGTGGCGGTGCCGCGCGCGTGGCAGGTCGGCGGCACGCTGCTGGCGGTGCTGCTGGCCGCACTGGCCGCGCTGCGCCTGCCCCCGCGCGGCGCGCTGGTGGCCACCGGGCTGCTGCTGGCGGCCCTGCTGGGCGGCTCGCTGTTGCTGCTGGCGCTGGCGCGGCTATGGTTTGCACCCGCCGCCGCGGCGCTGGGCTGCGTGCTGTTCTACCCGCTGTGGAGCTGGTTGCGCCAGGAGGCGGCCCTGCGCTTCCTTACCGACGAACTGGCGCGGCTGGAACGCGAACCCGGCCTGATTGCCGCGCCGCGCCATACCGGCGCCACGCTCGACAGCCGCATGCGCGCCGTCTACAGCATGAGCGCGCAACTGCGCGGCACGCGCCGCTTCCTGTCCGATGGCCTGGAAAGCCTGCCCGATGCCACCGCGATCTGCGACCTGGATGGCGGCGTGATGCTGGCCAACCGGCGCTGCGTGGCGCTGGCGCCCGCGGTGCTGGACGGCGAGCCCGCTCATGCGCCGGGCGCGGCCGGGCCGCCGCGGGCCGCCATCCGCGCGCTGATCGAGGCAATCTTTCCCGCGCCGGCACCGGCCCTGGCGTACTGGCAGTCGCTGCACGACCGCCACGCCGGCGCCCGCATCGCTCCGGTCCCGGTTCCCGACGGCGGCATCGAGGTGGCCGGGCGCGGCGACCGCCGCTACCTGCTGCATGGCGCGCCGCTGCACGCCGAGGCCGGCGCCGTGGCCGGCCTGATCGTCAGCGTGATCGACATCACCGCGATCCGCATTGCCGAGCGCCAGCGCGAGCAGATGCTGCGCTTCCTGTCGCACGACATGCGCTCGCCGCAGGCATCGATCCTGGCCTTGATCGAGCTGCATGAGCGCCGCGCGCGGCGCGATGGGGCAGCCGCCGGCGACGTCGCCACGGACAGCGGCGTGCTGGCACGCATCGCCGCCCATGCACGCCGCACGATGACGCTGGCCGACGACTTCATCAGCGTGGCGCGCGCGGAGTCGAAGACCCTGGCGTTCATGGAAGTGGAATTGGGTGGCCTGGTGCTGGATGCGACGGACCAGCTCTGGGCGCTGGCCAAGGCCCGCGACGTGACGCTGCAGATCGACCTGCCTGACGAGCCCGCGGTGCTGCAGGGTGAACCGACGCTGCTGGCGCGCGCCATCGCCAACCTGGTCAGCAATGCGATCAAGTTCAGCCCGCAAGCGGGGACCGTGACGGTCTCGCTCACGCGTGAGCCGGGCAGCTTTGTCGTTGCCGTGCAGGACCATGGGCCGGGGATTGCCGAGGCCGACCAGGCACGATTGTTCGAACCGTTCGCGCGCTTGCATGAGGGGCAGCAGGGCGCGCCGGAAGGCACGGGTCTGGGGCTGGTGCTGGTGCGGGCCGTGGCCGAGCGGCATGGTGGCAAGGCCAGCGTGCGCAGTGCGGCTGGGGCGGGGGCGGTGTTCCGCATCGAATTGCCTGTGGCCTGAGCGGCACAGCAATGGCCGCAAGCCACGTTACGGCCGCCGACACAATTGTTGGCAGTCGCCACAGGCGGATTTGCGTAGCATCGTATCGCCGCTGGAGCCGCATCCGGCGGTCTTCGCGCCCACGCCAGCTCCCCCAATGGCCGTAACTGGCGTGGGCGGCTTTTTTGGGTGCCACTTGAACTCAGTACCCACCTTGCCCGGGCACCCACGCGGTCCCGGCAAGCGGCACCTGTGTCATCGCCGCCGCCTCGATGGTCAGTGCAACGAGGTCTTCGGGCTCCAGGTTATGCAGGTGCGACTTGCCACAGGCACGCGCGATGATCTGCGCTTCCATCGTCATGACCGACAAGTAGTTTGCCAGGCGCCGCCCGGCCTGTACCGGATCCAGGCGAGAAGCCAGTTCCGGATCCTGCGTGGTAATGCCTGCGGGATCCTTGCCCTCATGCCAGTCGTCGTAAGCCCCCGGAACGGTCCCGAGCTTGTGGTACTCGCCGGCATGGCGCGGGTCGTTGTCCCCCAGCGCGACCAGTGCAGCCGTGCCGATGGCAACGGCATCTGCTCCAAGGGCGAGGGCCTTGGCGACGTCCGCGCCGTTGCGAATGCCGCCCGAGACGATCAGCTGAACCTTGCGATGCATGCCCAGGTCCTGAAGCGCCTTCACCGCGGGCCGGATGGCCGCGAGGATGGGGATACCCACGTGCTCGATGAACACTTCCTGCGTCGCGGCGGTGCCACCCTGCATGCCATCGAGCACCACCACATCGGCGCCGGCTTTGACCGCCAGGGCCACGTCATAGTAGGGGCGGGTGGCGCCAACCTTGACGTAGATGGGTTTCTCCCGGTCGGTAATTTCCCGCAGTTCGAGGATCTTGATCTCGAGGTCGTCGGGGCCGGTCCAGTCCGGATGCCGGCATGCCGAGCGTTGATCGATGCCTTCGGGAAGGCATCGCATCCTTGCCACGCGCGCGCTGATCTTCTGTCCCAGCAGCATGCCGCCGCCACCGGGTTTCGCGCCCTGTCCGATCACGACTTCGATGGCGTCAGCCTTGCGCAGGTCGTCGGGGTTCATGCCGTAGCGTGAGGGCAGGTACTGGTACACCAGCGTCTGCGACTGGCCGCGCTCCTCCGGTGTCATGCCTCCGTCGCCCGTCGTCGTGCTCGTGCCGGCGATGGTGGCGCCGCGTCCCAGTGCCTCCTTGGCCTGGGCGGACAGCGCGCCGAAGCTCATGCCGGCAATGGTGACCGGCGTCTTCAGGTGAATCGGCTTTTTGGCGTAGCGCGTTCCCAGGACGACGTCGGTTCCGCACTTCTCCCGGTAGCCTTCCAGCGGATAGCGGCTGACCGAGGCGCCCAGGAACAGCAAGTCATCGAAATGCGGCAGCTTGCGCTTGGCGCCGCCGCCACGGATATCGTAGATGCCGGTGGCCGCGGCGCGCCGGATTTCGGCCAGGGTAGCCGGGTCGAACGTCGCGGAATAGCGCGGTGGAGTCTGGGTGGAACTTGATGCCAGGTCCTGCAGTTGGGTCGGGGCATTCATATCAATAGGCTCCTGCGTTATCGACATGGAAGTTGTAGAGCGTGCGGGCAGACCCGTACAGCTTGAACGACGACGGGTCGACATCCACATGGCCGGCGCGGTGGAGCAGGCCGGCCAGCACCACGCGTTCGCGCGGGCCCATGGTCTTCTCTTCGCAATCGGCGCCCAGGCTCTTCACCTTGCCACGCACATAGATGGCGGCTTCGTAGAGCGAGTCGCCCAGCGCTTCGCCGGCGTCGCCGAGCACCACCAGGTTGCCCGCTTGCGCCATGAACGCCGAGAAGCTGCCGACGGAACCGCCGACGACGATATCGGCGCCCTTCAGCGAAATCGCGCAACGCAGGCCGGCATCGCCGTCGATCACCAGCAGCCCGCCGTGGGCAGTGGCGCCTGCGGCGTTGGAGGCGAAGCCCTTGACGTGGACCTTGCCGCTCATCATGTTCTCGGCGACGCCGGTTCCGGCGCTGCCGTTGATGGTCACGGTGGCGCCTTGATTCATCCCGGCGGCGTAGTAGCCGGCATGGCCTTCGATGACCACGTCGACAGGCGCATTCAATCCGGCGGCGATCGCGTGCGCGCCGTTCGGGTTGTCGATCTGCACGCGCAAGCCGCCTTGCGCAGGCACGTCCTTGTGCAGGTACTGGTTGACTTCGCGCAGCGGCGTGACCGCGAGGTCAAACTTCACGCTTTCCATACGTACATCTCCTCGGGTGCTGGTTCGAAAACATGGGCGTGCCTGACGCCGGGCAGGTGGGCCAGCGAGCGGAATTCCGACGCGATGGCGACGTAGTCGTCGGTTTCGGCCACTACCGCGGGCTTGCAGGCGAAGGGGTCGCGGATCAGCGCCAGTTCCGTGGGCGTTCCCATCAGGAAGGTGTAGAAGCCATCCAGGACATCAAAGCCTGCCTGCAGCGCCTGCTCTAGCGTGTCGCCTTCGCGCAGCCGCCATTCCAGGAAACGCGTTGCCGCCTCGGTGTCGTTGTCGGTGTCGAAGTGGATGCCATGGGGCGCCAGCATGCGCCGGATGCCGTTGGGATTCGACAGGGAGCCGTTATGCACCAGGCAAAAGTCCTCGCCGGCGGTGAACGGGTGTGCGCGATCGGGCGTGACGGCAGATTCGGTGGCCATGCGGGTATGGCCGACGAGGTGGCTGCCCTGGAGTTCGGCGAAGCGGTAACGGGCTGCCACTTCAGCCGGGGTGCCGATGTCCTTGTAGAGGTCGATGCTGCGGCCCGTCGAGAACACATGCAGCTTGGGGTCGTTCGCGGCGATCCAGTCCTTGACGCGCTCTGGCCCGCCGCGGAAGGTCACGATGCCATGGTTCCCCTGTGCCTGCACGGTTGCGTGCACGTCGAGGGCCGCATTCAATGCGTCGGCCAGGCGATTCCAGTCATAGCGTTCGCCGTCATCGGTGTAGCCGGCATAGACGCTGATCTTCCTGTGGCGTTCTTCCACAGGCGCCGAGAACACCGCCAATCCCGCTGAATCCGGGCCGCGCTCGGTCATGCCGATCAGCATGGGCACCATCAGCTCGCCAAGCTTTTCCCGCAGCGAAGATGTCTTGACTAACAATGCAACAATTCCGCACATAGCGTGATTCCTTCTTCAAAAGAATTCCAGGTACTGCTTCACTTCCCAGTCCGAGACATGCCGTTGATATTCGAGCCACTCCATGCGCTTGAGCTTCAGGAACTCTTGCGCAACGGGTCCCAGTGCCTCGGTTATCAGCGCATCGGCTTCGAGGGCATCCAGCGCGCTGCCAAGGTTCTGGGGTAGCAGGCCGATGCCGGCTTCGGCCAGCTGCGCCTCGCTCCACTCATAGAGATTGGTGTTGCGCGGTGCGCCGGGATCGAGCTTCCGGTCGATGCCGTCAAGCCCCGCCGCAATCACGGCCGCTGTGGCGAGATACGGGTTGGCGGCGCCATCGGGCAGCCGCAGTTCCAGCCGGCCCTTGGGGATGCGGATCATGCTCGAGCGATTGTTGTCGCCATAGCTGATATACGCGGGAGCCCAGGTGGCGCCGGTGAGGGAACGGCCCACCACGAGCCGCTTGTAGGAATTGACGGTGGGCGCGCAAAGCGCCGTGAGCGCCGGCGCATGGGCCAGCAGCCCGCCAAGGAAGTGATAGGCCAGCTGGGACAGGTCCAGCCCGCGCGGGTCGCTCTTGTCAGCAAACAGGTTGCGCTGGCCATCGCCGATCGACATGTGCATATGCATGCCGTTGCCGGGGCGGTTTGCAAACGGCTTCGGCATGAAGGAGCACACCATGCCCAGCTCGTTGGCGATTTCCGATGCCGCCATCTTGAAGAAGATGAAATGGTCGCAAGACGTCAGGCAGTCGGTGAAGGTGTAATTCAGTTCGAATTGCCCGTTGGCGTCTTCATGGTCGATCTGGTAGACATCGATTCCCGCGGCGCGCAGTCCGTTGGACAGACGCTCCAGGAAAGTACGCGTGCGCGACAGCCCCTTGTAGTCGTAGCAAGGCTTGGCCAGCGTATCGCTCGGGTCGCACGGACCGATGCCGCCTTTGTCGTCACGGCGCAGCAGCGAAAACTCAGGCTCGAGGCCGGTATAAAGCGTGTAGCCACCTTGCGAGAGCCTGGCGATCTGCCGCTTCAGGACGACCCGGCTGTCGTACTGCCATGGCGCACCATCGACATGCCCTTCGCATACGATCCGGGCCAGGCCCGGCTGCCATGGCACCAGCCCGATGGTGTCGAGATCCCCGCGAGCCATGAAGTCCGGGCCATGCGGTTCAATGCCGACGCCCCAGATGGCAAAGCCGGCAAAGCCCGCACCCTCTGCCAGGACCGAGCCAAGATGCGCCACTGGCACCGATTTGGCCTTGGCGACGCCGTGGATATCGACGAACTGCGCGAGGACGTAGCTGACGCCGCGCGCCAGCAGATAGTCTTGAGCGTCTTCGACGGTGTTGAACCGCGGAGCCGGGGTCAGCGCCCCGGCTGGCGCCGCAAGATGCGCACTCAACTCTGACTTCATGGATCGGCTCCTTCCGACTTTGGAATGCGCCTCGCAGCGCCAGGCGCATGACTTGCTCACTGGGACGCAAATCTGCGATGATTCCTGTGGAGCAACAAATGTGCCCATCATGAATCATCCTCCTGGTGCGTCAATGACTGAGAGACCCACATGAAGACCCATGCCGAGCCCCCTTTTGAAGCCCAAGTGCCCCACATTGAGGAATCGGTGGGCATGGTCATTCGCGAACTGCGGCTGCGGGAAAGGCTGACGATTGCCCAGGTCGCGGAACAGGCAGGCCTGAGCCGCGGGATGCTGTCGAAGATCGAGACCGGCAGCACCATGGCCGGCATGGATACGCTTGCCCGTATCGCCCGCGCGCTGGGCGTGCCAATGGCGGTGCTGTTCAGCAAGTACGATGGCGCGTCGGCTGCCGCGCAGCATGTCAGGCATGGAGCGGGGATGGAGGTGGTGCGGCGCGGCACCAGGAGCGGTCATACCTATCATCTGCTGGCCTATGACCAGGGCCCCGTGAAAGCCTTTGAGCCGTTCCTGATCACGATCGAGGACGACACCGAGCGCTACCCGACCTTCCAGCACCCCGGCACCGAATTCCTGTACATGCTGGAGGGCGTGGTCGAGTATCGCTGCGGACAGCAAACCTATACGCTCGAACCCGGCGATGCCCTGACCTTCGCCGGCGAGATACCGCATGGCCCGGTAGGCCTGACCAGGTGTCCGATCAGGTTCCTGTCCATCACCATCTATCCGCGACAAGGGGAGTGATGGTGCCCTGCGACCCGGATCGGCAGCACTGCAAACGCGGGGCTCAGGACACCGCGCCGAGACCGTACTTGCCAGTCAGCAGCGCACCATTGCGGAAGCGCTCCAGGGAATAGGGGGCGATGTCAATCTCGGACTCGATGCCCAGCGCTGCCTGGGCCAGCACGCGTCCGACCGCGGGAGCCAGCTTGAAGCCGTGGCCCGAGAAGCCGTAACCCACCACGAGACCCGGTACCTCGGGCAGACACCCGAGCACCGGGTTCCAGTCGGGCGTCACGTCGTAGACGCCGGTCCAGGACGAAGCAATCCCGGCGTCCGCATAGGTGGGGAAGCGCTCGGCGACTTGCGCGCCGACTTCGACCATGTAATTCATGCTGATGTCGCCTTGCTCGTTGTCCGGCGACGACAGCGTCTCACCGACGGTGCCCTCGCTGACCAGCATCTGCCTGCCGCCGTAACTGCGGCAATACAGCATGCCGGGAGAGCCGAGGTCCTTGTACACCGGCATCTGGAACGTATAGGGCGATGCCGCTTCCAGTGCCAGCACGGCATGGCGCTCGGGGACGACCGGGCTGGCGATGCCGGTCCAGCGCTCGATTTCGGTCGCCCAGATATTCTGGGTGCTGATGACGGTGCCGGCGAGGAAGGTTCCTCGCGAGGTTTCAACGCCGGCGACTTTGCCGCCGTCGAGCAACAACCGTTCGACTCCGACGCCTTCGAGGATCCTGACCCCGAGGCGGCGTGCCGCCCGCGCAAAGCCGGTGGCGACCAGGTAAGCGTCGGCAAAGCCGGCTTCCGGCTCGTAGCCGATCAGCGCAGCGTCGTCGAAGCGGGCAATCGGAAGCAGGCTTTGCGCTTCCTTTGCATCGAGCAGCCGCACTTCGATCCCCTGTGCCTGCTGGGCTTCCAGCGAGGCACGCAGCGGGGACAGCCTGGGACCATCCGGCGCGGCGATCAGGTAGCCGCACTTGACCATGCCCGCGGAGGCCTCTTCGTCGCCCAGGTAAGCGGCAAAGTCGTTGAACACCTGCCACGACGCTTGCGCCAGCCGGACGTTCTCGATGACCGAGTAGTGCGTCCGCAGAATGCCGCTGGATTGGGAGGTGGTTCCTGTACCGATCTGCATGCGCTCGAGCACGAGCACGTTAGTGCAGCCCTGGCGGGCGAGATGGCAGGCGACGGAACTGCCGATCACGCCGGCTCCGATAACGATCGCGTCGTAGCTTTGCATGGAGATTTCCTGGTGGGATCAGAACTGGATGCAAGCCTAGGAGCGACGGCAGCCCCGGAGCCTTAGTTGAAGAGATATTTATAGAAAAATTTAGATTTGCTTAAGTTATAGTGGCCGACACCGCTCCCTGTTGCAGGCAAGCACATGGCCAAGTCCGCTCCCATGCCCTCCGCGATTTCCCCGACCCGGCGCCGCGCGCGCGTGCCCGACCTGCACGCGCTACAGGTCTTTATGGCTGTCTGTGAATCCGGTTCCATGGCCCTTGCCGCACAAGGGCTCGGCGTCAGCCAAAGCGCGGTCAGCCAGATGATCCGCTCATTCGAAGTCGAATACGGGATCCAGCTGTTCGACAGGGAAGTGCGGCCTGCCAGGCCCACGCGCGCAGGGAACATCCTGCTGGAGATGGCGGACCGCCTGCTGGCCGAGGCCCGGCATGTGGATGAGGAGTTGCGCAAGCGCGTGCGGCTGGACCACGCCCAGATACGGCTCGGTTGTGTGGACTCCTTTGCAGCGACGTTGGGGCCGGCGTTGATTCGCGGGCTGTCAGGGTCTGCCAGGCAAATGCAGCTATGGTCTGGCCTGACCCCGGGCCTGAATGCCCAGCTGCTGGGCCGGGAGCTGGACCTGGCGATCTGCACCGAAGTGCCGGTAGCCGAAGCACGCATTGCCCAGCGACTTCTGTTTTCCGAAAGCTGGGTGGCCGTATTTCCCAAAGGCAGCCATGTACTGCCGTTGTCCAAGGCGCAAGACCTCGCCGACCGTGTCGGCGATCTGCCGCTGATCCGGTACACGCAGCGCTCGGTCATCGGCCAGCAAGTCGAGCGATACCTGCGCCACATCGGCGTGGAAGCGGCACGTCGATTCGAGTTCGATGCGACCGATCCGCTGCTGAGCCTGGTGGCTGCGGGACTTGGGTGGGCCGTCAGCACGCCCCTTTGCCTCTGGCAATCGCGGGTGTGGCTGGATCAGGTCGAGCTGGTGCCGATCCCGCCATCGCGGCTGGGCCAGCGCGATTTTTACCTGCTTTGCCGAATGGCGGAATGGTCCGACCTTGCCGAAGACATTGCCCGGATCACGCGGACGGTGCTCACGCGGGAGCTCGTCCCCGCGATACGCGCCATGCTGCCTGGGTTGCCGGCGGATGCGATCAGCGCTGGCACGGCGCAGTCTCCCTCACTCCCTACGCCCTGAACGTCAGGACAAAGCGCGTCCGCCCCCCCTCCGACTCCACTCCAATGCCCCCGCCATGCGCAGCCACAATCGCCTGCGTGATCGCCAGACCCAGCCCCAGCCCCGCACCATCGGACTCGGGCCGCGCCCGCGACTTGTCCGCGCGGAAGAACCGGTCAAACAGCGAGGGCAGCAGTTCAGGCCGGATGGTCTCGCCTTCGTTCTCGACGACCACCGTCACCCGTTCGGCAGCGGGCAAGATCTCCACCACAATGCCCTTGCCCGCCGGCGTATGCCGCAGCGCATTCGACAGCAGGTTGCTCAGCGCCCGCCGCAGCATCAGCCGGTCTCCGGTGATGCGGCCACTGCCGCGCACGGCCATGCGCACACCCTTGTCCTCAGCCAACGCATCGTAGAAATCGAACAGCGCAGCGACCTCATCAGCGACCTCGATCGGCTCGGCGTTCGGCAGGGTGATGCCGTGCTCCATCTTCGCCAGGTAGAGCATGTCCGACACCATGCGCGACAGCCGCTGCAGCTCTTCCACGTTGGATGCCAGCACGTCGCGGTACTTGTCCGCATCGCGCGGCTGCGACAGCACCACCTGGGTTTGCGTCATCAGGTTGGTGATCGGCGTGCGCAGCTCGTGCGCCAGGTCCGATGAGAACTCCGACAGGCGCGCGAAATCGCGCTGCAGGCGTTCCAGCATGGCGTTGAGCGTCGCGGCCAGGTCGGCCATTTCCACCGGCACGGCATCGACCGGCATGCGCTCGTCGAGCTTGTGCGCGGTGACGGTGCGCGCGCGCGAGGCCATGGTGCGCAATGGCGAGAGCCCGCGGCGCGCGGCCCACCAGCCCAGCAGCCCGCTCGCCAGCGCGGCCAGCGCGGCGTAGAAGGCCAGCGACTGGCGGAAGGCGTGCATGAAGTGGGCATGCAGTGCCGTGTCCATGCCGACCACGACCTGCAGCGGCCCCGGCTGTCCGGGCGGCACCTGCGCCAGCGCACGCATGCCGCGGTAGGTCTGGCCACCCTGTTCCCAGGTGAAGGCATGCCGCTGCGCCGGCAGTTGCGCGGCGGCGGCCAGGGCCATGCCGAAATCGAAGTCCTGCGTGGCATACAGGCGCTTGCCGTCCGCGGCGCGCACCTCGGCGACGAAGCCGGCATGGTGTTCCAGCACCGGGCCCAGGCGTTGCGCCAGCGACGCCGCCGGGCCTTCGGCCGCGATCTTCTGGATCAGCCGCACGTTGTCGCCCAGCACGGCGTAGTCCTCGTCGGCGAAATGATTGTCGATCGCCAGCCAGATCAGCACGCCCAGCCCCAGCAGCACCGCGGCCGACGACAGCGAGAACAGGATGGTGAGCCGTGCCGTCAGCGACATCCGGCCCTTCATTCAGCGTTCTCCGCTGCCTCGGGGGCTTCCAGCACATAGCCCATGCCGCGCACGGTCTGGATCAGCTTGGGCTCGAACTCATCGTCGATCTTCGCGCGCAGGCGCCGGATGGCGACGTCGATGACATTGCTGTCGCTGTCGAAGTTCATGTCCCACACCTGCGAGGCGATCAAGGAGCGCGGCAGCACTTCGCCGCGGCGGCGCGCCAGCAGTTCCAGCAAGGCGAATTCCTTGCTGGTCAGCGTGATGCGGCGCCCGGCGCGCGTGGCCCGGCGGCGGCCCAGGTCCAGCACCAGGTCGGCCACCTGGATGCGGTCCAGCGCCATCTGCGCCGTGCCCCGGCGCAGCAGCGTGCGCACCCGCGCGAGCAACTCGGAAAAGGCGAAGGGCTTGACCAGGTAGTCGTCCGCACCCAGCTCCAGCCCCTTGACGCGGTCGGCCACGCTGTCGCGCGCGGTCAGGAACAGCACCGGCACGGCGATCTCCGCCGCGCGCAGCGCCTGCACGATGCGCCAGCCATCTACGTCCGGCAGCATCACGTCCAGGATGACCAGGTCATAGGGCTCGGTCATCGCCAGATGCTGGCCGTCCAGCCCGTTGGCCACCAGGTCGACGACAAAGCCCGCCTCGGTCAGCCCCTGGCGCAGGTATTCGCCGGTCTTGGACTCGTCCTCCACCACTAGCAGTTTCACAGCACTTTCCTTGATCGATCGGCCCTTTGGGCAGGGTCCGGCAACTCTACGCCGGCAACGCGGGCGCCAACATGACCGGAAGATTACCGCAATGTCATGTTCCGGTCAGACGTGCGTAGGGTGGCCTTGGCTACGCTTGGCATGCTTTCTACCAGGACTGATGACATGCGACGCCACCCCAGTACCGGCCTTGTGCTGCCCGATTTACCCCGCCGCCGCTTCGTGCAAGGGCTGGTTGCCGGCGGCGTGGTGGCCAGCCTTGCTGGCGTCGGCGGCAGCGCGTGGGCGCAGCATGCGGGCCAGCGCGCCGGGCAGGCTGCCCCGGCCGGCTCCGGCTCGGCGCCGGTCCTGCGCGGCACCGAGTTCGACCTGGTGATCGGCGAGTCGCTGGTCAACTTTACCGGCAAGCCGGCCATTGCCACCACCATCAACGGCATGCTGCCGGGCCCGACGCTGCGCTGGCGCGAGGGCGACACGGTCACCATCCGCGTGACCAACCGCCTGCGCGAGGCCACTTCGATCCACTGGCACGGCATCATCCTGCCGTTTGAGATGGACGGCGTGCCGGGCATCAGCTTTGCCGGCATCCCGCCCGGCCAGACCTTCACCTACCGCTTCAAGGTCGCGCAGACCGGCAGCTACTGGTACCACTCGCATTCGGGCTTCCAGGAAATGACCGGTGTGTACGGCGGCATCGTCATCGATCCGGCCACGGGCCAGGAAAGTGTGCGGGCCGACCGCGACCACACCGTGCTGCTGTCGGACTGGACCGACGAAGATCCGATGCGGGTGCTGACCAAGCTCAAGGTCCAGGGCGACTACTACAACTACAACCAGCCGACCGTGGTCGACTTCTTCCGCGACGTCTCGCGCGACGGGCTGAAGCAGGCGCTGGACAAGCGCAGCATGTGGAACCAGATGCGGATGAGCCCGACCGACCTGGCCGACCTGTCCCGCGCCACGCTCACGCACCTGGCCAACGGCGTCACGCCGGCCGGCAACTGGACTGGGCTGTTCCGGCGCGGCGAGACCGTGCGCCTGCGCTTTATCAACGGCTCGGGCAACACCTTCTATGACGTGCGCATCCCCGGGCTGAAGCTGCGGGTGGTGCAGGTCGACGGCCAGGATATCGAACCGGTCACGGTCGATGAATTCCGCTTCGGCCCCGGCGAGACCTGCGATGCGATTGTCGAACCGCGCGACGACGCCTACACGCTGTTCGCGCAATCGATGGACCGTACCGGCTACGCGCGCGGCACGCTGGCGGTCAGGGAAGGGCTGGCGGCGCCGGTGCCCGCACTAGACCGGGCCGAATGGCTGACCATGACCGACATGATGGGCGCGATGACGGGCCACGGCGGGCATGGCGGCCATGGCGGTCATGCGGGACACGGCGGCATGCAGCACGGCGCCACGCCGATGCAGGGCATGGACCACGCCGGCATGGACCACAGCCAGCACGCCATGGCCGCCGCCGACCCGCTCAAGGTCCCCAGCAAGACCGCCCGCCACGCCCGCACCGAATACGGTCCGGGCACCGACATGCGCGTCGACATGGCCCGCACCAACCTGGACGATCCCGGCATCGGCCTGCGCAACAACGGCAGGCGCGTGCTGACCCTGGCCGACCAGCACACCATCGGCGGCGCCATGGATGCGCGCGGCCCCGGGCGCGAGGTCGAGCTGCACCTGACCGGCAATATGGAGCGCTACACCTGGTCCTTCGACGGCGTCGAGTTCGGCAAGTCGACGCCGATCCACTTCAAGCACGGCGAACGGCTGCGCGTGATCCTGCACAACGACACCATGATGACCCACCCCATGCACCTGCATGGCATGTGGAGCGAGCTGGAAACGCCGGACGGCAGCTTCCAGGCGCGGCGCCACACCATCCCGGTGCAGCCGGCGCAGCGCATCAGCTTCCTGGTCACCGCCGATGCGCTGGGACGCTGGGCCTGGCATTGCCACCTGATGCTGCATATGGATGCGGGCATGTTCCGCGAAGTGGTGGTGGCGTGATGGTTCAACCTGAATTCGCAATCTCCATGCACAGGCACAAGAAGACGATACTGGCCGTGGCGCTGGCCTTGACCGCAATCGGCGCAGCCCAGGCGCAGGACCCGCATGCCGGCCATGCGCACCAGCACGATGCCCCGGCCGCCATGCAGGGCATGGACCATGGGCAGATGCAGGGCATGGAGCAGGACGGGATCCAGACCATGGACGGTGGCGGTGCGCCGATGCCGGACACGCAGGGCATGGCCGCCCCTGCCATGGACCACGGCGACATGAAGATGCAGGGCGGCAGCGCGCCGCCCGACGCCCGCGATCCGCATGCCTATTCCGGCGGCTACCAGCTGGGCGTCGGCAAGTACGCGCTGGGCGACAAACGCCAGCTGGTGATGGCCGACGAGCACCTGTTCGCCTCGGTGCTGGTCGACCGCCTGGAGTGGGCCCACGCCAATGGCAGCAATGCCGCCGCCTATGAAGCGCAGGCGTGGTTCGGCAACAGCTACGACAAGCTGGTGCTCAAGGCCGAGGGCGAAGCGTCGAAGGGCAAGCTGCACGAGGCCCGCACCGAGCTGCTGTGGGGACACGCCGTGGCCAGCTACTGGGATACGCAACTGGGCCTGCGCAACGACACCGGCAGCGGGCGCCCGGCGCGCAACTGGCTGGCGTTCGGGGTGCAGGGGCTGGCGCCGTACTGGTTCGAGGTCGATGCCACTGCCTATGTCGGCACCAGCGGCCGCACCGCGCTGCGGCTGTCCGCCGAATACGAATTGCTGCTGACGCAGCGCCTGATCCTGCAACCAGTCATCGAAGCCAACCTCTATGGCAAGAACGACCCGGAGGTGGGCATCGGCAGCGGCTTGTCCAACGGCACCGTGGGGCTGCGGCTGCGCTATGAGTTCAGCCGGCAGTTCGCGCCGTATATCGGCGTGGAGCGCTACCAGACCTTCGGCAATACCGCCGACATGATCCGGACCTCTGGCGGCAAGGCGGGCGAAACGCGTTTCGTCGCCGGTGTCCGGGTCTGGTTCTGACACCACAACTTCATCATCCCCAAGCGGAGACAACCATGCATGCCAATCGCCCCCTGATCCAGACCCTGCTTGCCGCAACCGCCGCGCTGGCCAGCAGCATCGCCTTCGCGCACCCGAAGCTGGTGTCGTCCACGCCGGCGGACAAGGCCGAGGTGGCCGCGCCGCAGAAGATCGAACTGCAGTTCTCCGAGAGCCTGGTCACCCAGTTTTCCGGCGCCAACCTGGTGATGACCGGCATGCCGGGCATGGCTGACCATGCGCCGATGAAAATGGCCGTGAAAGTCTCCGGCAGCGACGACCCCAAGACCATGGTGATCACGCCCACGCAGCCGCTGCCGCCGGGCAGCTATCGGGTGGACTGGCGGGCGGTGTCGTCCGATACCCATCCCGTCAACGGCAAGATTGCCTTCACGGTGAAGTGATTGCAGCAGCCGGACTGGGTGGCCGCCGGGCTGCGCCTGGCGCTCTATTTCGACCTGGCCTTGCTGTTCGGGCTGCCGCTGTTCTGCACCTATGCGCTGCATCGGGGGGAACGGGCCTCACGCTTTGCAAAGCGTTGCCAGGCGCTTGCGCTGGGCTGCGCCATCGCCGGCATCGGGCTTTCGCTGGCTGCCCTTGTGGTGATGGCGCTGGCCATGACAGGGGAGTCCGACTACGCCGCGTTGCAGGCCCACGTCTTCGCCATGATCGTCACAGGGACGGATTTCGGGCTGGCGTGGTCGGTGCGCCTGGCGGCCCTGCTGCTGTTCGTGCTGGCCTGCGTGTCCTGGCGCAGGCGGCCGGGCGCGCGCTTCACTGCGCTGGCCGGGTTCGGCGGGATTGCGCTGGCGACGCTGGCCTGGGGCGGCCACGGCGCGATGCATGAGGGCGCCTTGCGCTATCTCCACCTGAGCGCCGACGTGGCGCACCTGCTGGCCGCCGGCGCCTGGGTCGGCGCGTTGGCCGCGTTCGTGCTGCTGTCGCTGGCGCGGCCGGTATCGGACCGGGCGGCGGTGGTGCTGCTGAGCCGCACCTCGAACGGGTTTGCCCGTATCGGCACCATCATTGTTGCCACGCTGCTGCTGACCGGCGCGCTCAACTACTGGTTCATCGTGGGCCCGGCGCTGCCGGATCTTGCGCCGATGTCCTATGGCGGGCTGCTTGTCGCAAAACTCGCGCTGTTCGTGGCGATGCTTGGCCTGGCTGCCGCGAACCGCTTCCGCCTGAGCCCGCGGCTGGCGTTGGCGGTGCAGGCCGGGGAGCATCGGGCGGCGACACTGGCGTTGCGGCGCAGCCTGCTGCTGGAGGCGTGCGCCGCCGCGCTGGTGATGGCCCTGGTAGCCATGCTGGGGATGCTGTCTCCGGCGCCGCCGTGAGTCCCGCGGCCATCAGACATAAGCAATCAGACGCCCGGCGCAGATCACCAGCGACCACGTCACCATCGAGACAATGGCGCTGACGCGCGCGCCGGCCGGCGGCGCGACGCCGCTGTCCCAGCCCGGTTGCCCGGCATGCAGGCTGCGATAGGGACCGAAGTGGAACCACAGCACATTGGCCAGCGCCAGTGCAATCAGGCACAGCTTGGCCAGGAACGCGGGATTGGCGGCCAGCTCATCGGCATGGGCCAGGAACAGCAGCACGCCGCTGGCCGCGACCGCAATGAAGGCGCCGACGGTGAAGGGCAGCGCATGGCGCAACAGCAGGCTCACCGGCAGCCGCCGGCCGAGCCCGGCCAGGCGCATGTCGACCACGAAGATGGAGCCGAACAGCAGCGCCATGCCGGCCAGGTGGACGATCTCTACCGCGGGATAGGCCCAGGCCGAACTGCGCAGGGCCATCGGGAACGGCAGCCGCGCCAGCGCGCCGGCCCACTCCGTCCATTGCGCGAACAGCACCGACATGCGGCGCGCGCCCGCTCAGCGCAACTCGACGGTCTTGCCGTCCACGGTGATGCGCTCGGCGCGCAGCTCGTCGGCCTTTTCCTTGCTGGCGTAGCCGACCAGCGTGACCTCGCGCCCCACGGCCACCTTGTCGGCGGTGGCGCCGCGCGCCTCCATCCGCGACACGGGTGCCAGCACGGCCAGCCAGCGCTTGCCGCCGGCATCGATGCGGATATGCGCGTGGGGGTTCTCGTAGTGGCTCTCGACGATCTTGCCGGTCAGCGTCAGCGGCTTGGTCTCGTCGTAGGTGGACCAGCCGTGATGGGCAATGGCCGGCACGGCCGCCAGCGCCAGCGCGGCGCTGGCGGCAACGAGGGCGGGGCGGAACAGGGCGCGGAAGCTGGGCATGGGTGGTCTCCGGTCAGGACAGGTGCAGTATAGGCGCCGATCCCGGCCGCGGCAGGGAGACTTATGCGCGGCACGAGTCGGCGCGCTGCACCAGCCGGTGCAGGCTAGGACTCATGGGCTTGAGCGCGGCGCGTTCGGCCGTGAGCGCGATCGCCAGGTTGCTGCGGCGGCCGCGCAGCGCCGCCTCGAGCAGGGTCAGGCTGACGATGTCGCGCTGTGCATGGCTGCCGCCGAAGCGGTGGGCGATCAGGCGCACCGGCATCAACAGGTCGATGGCGGTGCTGTAATCGCCCTGGTCGAACGCGATCAGGGCATCGGCCACCGGCAGCCCCACATCGCGCGACATCATGGCATTGGTGCCGTTGCCCAGGGCGGCGCGCTCCAGCGCGGCGCGGACCTGGTCGGCGGCAGCGGGCCGGTGCGCGCCCAGGCTGGCCATCACGGCATGGACATCGTTGAAGGCGTAGTAGCCGGCCGCGCCGCGGCCGAGCCAGTCGTCCGCCACCGGCTGCCAGCGCCGGCCCACGTCCACGCCGCGCAGGTGCAGCCGCCACAGCAGCGCGGAGGCATCCACCAGGTCCAGCGCGATCGCCGGCGCGGGGCGCTTGATATAGCGGTCGTACAGCGCCAGCACCTCGTCGGTCCTGCCCGCTTCCAGCTGGAACAATGCCAGGTGCCACCAGTTGTGCACGGCCAGCATATTGTCGTCGGACCAGTCGTCGCGGCGCCCGTCCAGCCAGGCGATACCGTCGTCCAGCCGGCCCTGCATCTCCATCACGTGCGCCACCGCGTGCACGGCCCACGGGTCGCGCGGATTGAGCTCGAGCGCGCGCCGGCCGCTTTCCTCGGCGCGCTCGTAGAGCTGGGTTTCTTCCAGGCCGAAGGCATGCATGCCGAGCAGGTAGCCGTAGCCCGGCATGCCGGCATCCCAGTGCGGCAGCGCCTGCGCCACGCGGTCGCGCAGCATCGATGACTGCCCCAGCAGGAAGTCGCCGAGATGCGCGGTCTGGATCGCCAGCAGGTCGCGTGGATAGTCGATCACGATATCGCCGTAGAGCCGGACCGAGCGCTCGAACTCGCCGTCCAGCCAGGCCCGTGCCGCGGCGATGTGGCGGCGCTCGCGGTCGTTGGCGCGGGCGTGCCGGGCTTCGCCGGCTTCGACGCTCTGGCGCAGCATGGGCTCGGCCATGCCGTCGCCAGAGGTGACCATCAGCGCGGCGCGCAGCGCGTGGCCCATGGCGAAGTCGGGGTCGGCGGCCAGCGCCGTGTCGATGGCGGCGAGCGGGTCGCCGTAGTAGCCGTTCAGCAGTTGCAGGGCGGTCTCATACTGCTCGACCGAGCGGGCGTTCTGGGTCGAGACCGGAAGGTCCCGTGAATCCGTGAGTGCCATGGCAATCTCCGTGCGCCCGCGGCAGCGGGGCTGTCACGAACCATCGTAGACGGCAAAACGCCCCATGTAACGGATGCGGCGGGGTGCGCCGCACCATGCCTGCCGCAAGGCGCACGGCCGGGGTGCGTTGTGCGCTATATGCCGCTGCCGCCATATCGTTGCCGTGTGTCGGTTAAACTGCCGCATCCCCAATCACGACCTCACGACCAGGTTTCCCATGAAAACACTTGCGCTTTTCCTCGGCACCCTGACCTTGGCCTGCGCCGCCTCCGCTGCCGCCCCGGCCGCCTCGGCCCCGGCCGCACCCGCTGCGGCGCCGCAGACGCTGGCGTCGGGCATGACCATCCAGCACCTGATCAAGGGCAATGGCGCCTCGCCCAAGGCCACCGACTCGGTGCAGGTCCACTACCGCGGCACGCTGGCCGACGGCACCGAGTTTGACAGCTCGTACAAGCGCGGCCAGCCGATCTCGTTCCCGCTCAACCGCGTGATCCCGTGCTGGACCGAAGGGGTGCAGGCGATGCAGGTGGGCGGCAAGGCCAAGCTGACCTGCCCGCCGGCCACGGCCTACGGCGCGCGCGGCGTGCCGGGCACGATTCCGCCGAACGCCACGCTTACCTTCGAGGTGGTGCTGCTGGGGATCGGCGGCTAAGACCCCGCGTCAGCGCGGCGCCTGCGGCTGCGCGGGCGCAGGCGTGCCCGCCGGCGCCTCCGCGGCGGGTGCTGCGGCCGTGCCGCCGTCGTCGTCTTCGTCGTAGTCCGGCAGCGACGTGTTCTCTCCCAGCAGGTAGCGGCGCCGCTGCAGGTAGGCATCGCGCACAAAGGCGTACTTGTCCAGCGCCGCCAGCTTCAGCAGGTCGGTGGCGCCCAGCAGGTTGGTGCGCACGTCCACCACGTTTATCCCGAACATCGAATTGCGCACCGCCGGCTCGGCATAGGTGGTCGGGTCGAACTGGAAATTCACATACAGGCCCACGCCGTCGCGGAATGAGCTGGGGCCGAACAGCGGCAGCACCAGGTAGGGTCCCGACGGCACGCCCCACGTGCCCAGCGTCAGGCCGAAATCCTGCGAATGCTTCTGCAGCCCGGCGGGCGTGGCGATGTCGATCAGTCCGCCGATACCCAGCACGGAATTGATCGCGACCCGCATGAAGCTCTCCGCTGCCTCAACGCCCTTGCCCTGCAGCAGGTTGTTGGCAAAGTTGCCGATGTCCGCGATGTTCGAATAGAAATTGGTGACCGCGGTGCGCACCGGCTCCGGCGTGACCGCCTTGTAGCCCTTGGCCACCGGCACGGCCACGTACTGGTCGAGCTTGTCGTTGACGGTGAAGACCGCGCGGTTCATCGGCTCGAGCGGATCGTCGGGACTGGCTTGCGGGCCGGTGGCGCAGCCGGCGAGCAGGGCGGCGGCAATGGCGGTGGTGGCAACGGATGTAGCGCGCTGGCGTAAAGGCATCGTACGAAGGGGATCGGGGGGTCGGCCGCATCGGGTTTGTGATTATGACCGGGCGGCCTTGTCATGTTTGTGATGGGCGCCTTCGCGCGGGCGGCCCATCAGGATCGGCTGGAAGAACACCGCGCCGACCAGCGTGCACGCCAGTGCCAGCGCCAGCAGCTTGCCCATGCTGGCGGTGCCGGGATGCTGCGACAGCCACAGGCTGCCGAAAGCGGTGGCGGTGGTGGCCGCGCTGTACAGCACGGCGTGCGTCAGGCTGGACTGCAGCAGCTGGGTCTTGCCGTGCCGCCAGGCAATCACGTAGTAGATCTTGAACGCGACGCCCACGCCCAGCAGCAGCGGCAGCGCGATCACGTTGGCAAAGTTCAGCGCAATGCCGAACAGCACGCACAACTCCAGCGTGACGATGGCCGAAACCAGCAGCGGTATCAGCGTGCGCAGCACATCGCCGAAGCGGCGCAGCGTGATCCATAGCAGGATGGTGATCGACACCACCGCCCAGATGCCGGCCTGCGCAAAGGCGGCCATGATGGTATCGGCCGAGCCGCGGATCGCGATCGGCCCGCCGGTGGCGGTCGGCTCCACGCGCTGCACCGCGGTGATGAAGCGGTCCAGCGCGGCCTCGCGCTGTGCGCTGGCGGGCGGCGGCAGCTTCGGGCTGACGTTGACCAGCGCGCGCCCGTCCGGCGTGATCCAGTCGCGCACCAGTTCGGGCGGCAGCGTCTGCTCGCTGACGGGTTGCGGGCCCAGCGCCAGCTTCAGCCGTGCCAGCGCCAGCTGCAGCGGCACGGCGATGGCGCGCTCGGCGCGGTCGCGCGTGGCGGCGTCGGCGGCCGCCAGCTGCTTCAGCGTGGCGGACAAGTGCGCGGCTTCGGCCGCGCCCGGACCGGGATGCTCGTCGGCGGCGATGGCCAGCTGCCGCGCGGCATTGCGCAGCGCACTGACGCGCGCGCTGTCGGTGGCGGGCGTGGCGGTGGGCTGCGTCAGCGCCGGCATCAGCGCGGCCGAGGCCTGGCCGATGGCCTGCAGCTTGGGCGGCTGGTCTGCGGGGATGAAAGTCTGCAGCGTGACCGCGCGCGCCACCTCGGGCAGCGCCGCCAGCTTGCCGGCCAGATCGCGCGCGGCCGGCAGCGAAGGCGCCAGCACGCTGACATCGTCGGTGCCGGCCTGCGGCGCGTCCTTGAGCGCCAGCAGCGTGGCCATCGATTCGGACCTGGGGTCCTTCAGGTGCAGCGGGTCGAAGTCAAAGCGCAGGTGCGGCAGCAGCGGCGCGCCTGCCAGGATCGCGAGCAGGGTGACCAGCAGCACCGGCTTGCGATAGCGGTCGAAGAACCGGTCCGCGGGCGCCAGCCACGCGAAGCCCGGCGCCTCGGGCTCGCCGCCGGGCTTGAGCACGCAGATCAGCGCCGGCAGCAGCGTGAAGGTGGTGGCGAATGCCACCATCATGCCCACGCCGGCGATCAGCCCCAGCTCGGCCACGCCGCGGTAGTCGGTGGGCAGGAAGCAGAAGAACGCCGCCGCCGTGGCCGCGGCCGCCAGCGCCAGCGGAGCGCCCACCGCGCGCGCGGCCAGCCCCAGCGCTTCGACGATATGGTCGCGGTCATGGCGCTCGGCGCGGTAGCGCACGCCGAACTGGATGCCGAAGTCCACCCCCAGCCCGACGAACAGCACCGCGAACGCCACCGAGATCATGTTCAGCGCGCCAACCATGGCCAGCCCCAGCGCGGCGGTGATGAGCAGCCCGGCAAACAGGCTGGCCAGCACCGCAACGATCAGCCGCGCCGAGCGCAAGGCCAGCCACAGGATCAGCACTACCACCAGCACCGTCAGCACGCCGTTGAGCACGGCGCCGTCGCTGACCGAGGCGAATTCATCGTCGGCCAGCGCCTGCGGGCCGGTCAGCCGCACCGTGGCCTGGTAGCGCTGCGCCAGCTGCAGCTCGGCCGCCGCCTGCCGGATCGCGCGCGAGGCGGCGGCCCCGGCCTGCAGGTCGCTGTAGTCCAGCACGGGGCTGAGCGCGATGTAGCTGTAGACCTGGCCATCGGGCCCGGGCTTGAGGCTGTCGTCGAGCAGCCCTGCCCAGGACAGCGCGACGGGCTTGCCGGCCAGCACCTGGTCTAGTGTCCGTGCACTGCTGCCCAGCAGCCTGGCCATGTCGCCCAGCTTTACCTGCCCCATCTGCAGCGGCAGCGCCAGCGTGGTGGCGAGGAGATCGGACAGGCCGCGCAGGGTCGGGTCATGCGCGAGTGCGTTGACGAGCGGGCGCGCCTGCATCAGCTGTTGCGTGAGCTGGCGCACTTCATCGGTGCTGGCGAACAGCAATCCGTTGCGCGCGAAGAACGCACCGCCGCCGGGCTGGCTGACCGCGGTGAAGCGTGCCGGCTGGCGGCGCAGCGCCTCGGCCAGCGCGTCGGCGGCGGCATCGGCCAGCTCGGTCGCGGGCGCCTGCACCACCGCCAGGATCAACTGGTTACGCTGGGGAAAGGCGTCGCCGATGGCGGCATCGCGCACCGCCCAGGGGGCGTCGGATTCCAGCAGGCGGCCGATGTCGGTGTTGATCGCAAAGTTGCGGGCCACGTAGACGCCGCTGACGGCGGTCAGCAATGCCGCCAGGATGATGACGCGCCACGGCCAGGCAGTGGCAAGCCGGACAATGCGTGTCAGCAGCGAAGTCAGCATGGGCGGATCCGGAAGGAGCACGAACCGCGAGTATATCGGCTGGCAGCGTGGCGCATGCGGCATGCGCGGCCCGGGCATCCGCGATTCAGGCCGATCCGCTATAAACTGTCAGCCTGGCATCGGCGCTGCAGCGCCGGCGCCGCTTCACCGTCCTTCCTGGTTCTCATATCGATGACGATTCACGGTTTGCTTCCCCTGGCGCCGCTTGCGGCGGTGGCCATGGTTTCCGTAGCGCACGCCCAGGCAGTCCAGCCCGGCGACCTGCGCGCCAGCCCCGAGCGGCTGGTGCAGGCCGCGGTGGAGGGCGTGATCGGCACCATCCAGTCCAATCCCGACACCCGCGCCGGCGACCTCGCCAAGATTACCGCGGTGGTGCAGAAGCAGTTCCTGCCCTACACGGATTTCCAGCGCACCACGCGGCTGGCGCTGGGCAGTGCCTGGCGCACGGCCACGCCGGAGCAGCAGCAACAGCTCCATGAGCAGTTCCAGATGCTGCTCGTGCGCAGCTATGCAGTGTCGCTGGCGCAACTGCGCGAGCAGAGCGTCAAGTTCCGCTACCAGCCGGTCAAGTCCGGCAGCGGCGCCACCGATGTGGTGGTGCAGACGCGTGTGATCAACAATGCCGACGAGATGCAGATCGATTACCGGCTGCAGCGCACAGCCAACGGCTGGAAGATCTATGACATCAATATGATGGGGGCGTGGCTGATCGAGGTGTATCGCAAGCAGTTTGCGGACATCGTCGCGCGCAGCGGGGTCGACGGGCTGGTGAAGTACCTGACCACCCATAACGCGCGCCAGGCGTCTGACGCCTGAGCGCCGCACGCCATCAGGGCGAGGCGTGGCCCGTGTGCCGGCTGCGCCGCCAGTGGCGCAGCTCCACCCATTGCCATGACAGCAGCGCGGGCACGCCGAACAGGATCTCGCGCGCGCGCTTGACCAGCGCCAGCGCCAGCGAGACCTGCGCATCCATCCCCAGCACCTGCCCCAGCAGCATCACCACCGCTTCCTGCACGCCCAGCCCGGCCGGCACAAAGAAGGCCACGTGGCGCGCGGCCTGGGTCAGCGATTCGATCGCCAGCGCCTGCCAGACCGGCACCGGATGGCCCAGCAGCATCAGCGCCAGCCAGATCTCCAGCGTGCCGCTGACCAGCCCTGCCAGTTGCCAGCCCAGTGCCGCCAGCAGCTCGCGCCGGCGCCGGTTGAGCGCGCGGATATGGGCATCGAGCCGCGCACCGTCGATCAAGGCGACGATGCGGTGATCTTCGCCAAACAGCTTGCGCGCCGCGCCTTCCAGTTTCTCGAAGATCGCGGTGTGCCGCAGCGACAGCGCGAACAGCACCGGCACCGGCAATGACAGCAGCAGCCCGGCCAGGATGATCCAGGCCCCGCCGCTGTCCTGCAGCGCGGCCACCAGCAGCAGCACCCCCATGGCCGAGAACAGGTACTGCGAGAACAGTGTCAGCATCACTTCAACCACGATGCTGGCGGTGACGGCGGTGGTGTCGCGGATGCGCAGCCGCGTCAGGCGGATGCCGACCAGTTCACCGCCGACCCCCACCGTCGGCAGCAGGCGGTTGACCGCTTCGCGCACCGTGGCGACCCACCACAGGAAACCGAGCCCCGCCTTCTCCTCGGGGTCGGCCGAGGTCAGCAGGACGCGCCAGCCTTGCGCATCGAGCAGCAGCGGCAGTGCATGCAGGGGCACCAGCAACAGCAGCAGCCAGCCGCCCTGCGCCACGATGGCGGCGATGTCGCTGGCGCCTTGGTGGATCACCAGCGCGGTGAGCGCCAGCAGCCCGATCAGGCCGGTCAGGTAAGCAATGCGTTTCATCTTGAACAATCAGGGCACCAGCACGTCGGCAAAGCCGCCGCGCCGGTTGGCCGCGCGCTCCAGCGCGGCGCGCACGCGCGGCGACAGCAGCGCGGCCAGCTCGTCGGCGTGGCGGTAGCCGCGCATCGATGCGGTAATGGCCTCGCCAGAGACCACGGCCGGATGCAGGTAGATCTCGCCCACGCCCGCGGGCAACTGCGCCAGCGCCTGCAGCAGGGCTGCCTCGTCCATCTGCCCGCTGCGCGCGATGCCGACCACGTAGTCATTGTGCGCGATGCCGGCGCGGTCCAGGCGCCGGCGCAGCAGCGCCAGCCAGGGGCGCAGCGGCAATGGTGCGCCCTGCTCGCGCGGCAGGCGCATCGCGCGCAGGCCGTAGTCGCGCCCGATCGACAGGATCAGCGACAGCACCGTCGGGTGCAGGTGGAAATGCTTGTGCGTGTTGACGTGGTCAAGCGGCAGGCCGGTGGCGGCAAAGGCTTCGAACTGCGCGCGGATCTCCGCCGCCAGCTGGCGGCGCACGCGCGGCAGGAAGAAGAAGCGGCAGCCGTCCAGGGCCATGGCCGAGCCGAAGCGGGCTTCGGCGTCGACCAGGTCGGGGATCCGCGCGCGCGGCAGCGTGGCCGGGCCGTCGGCCAGCACCACGTGCAGCCCCACGCGCAACGACGGCAGCCGGCGCGCGCGCTCGACCGCATCCGCCACGGCGGGCGCGCCCACCATCAGGCTGGCGGCATTGAGCACGCCGTCGCGGTGGGCCAGCTCCACCGCCTCATTGACGGCGGGGTGCAGGCCGAAGTCGTCGGCGGTGACGATCAGCGCGCGTTGCGAGGCACAGGAAAGCGCGTGGGCCAGGATCAGGCCTCGTGCGAGCGCAGGAAGCGGAAGAACTCCACGCCTTCGCGCAGGCGCCGCTTCATCATGTCCCAGCTGCCCAGCATCTCGCGCACGATTTCCCAGATCTTGCCGGGGCGGAAGTAGAAGCGCTTATAGAAGGTCTCCACGCCGTGGTAGATGTCTTCCCTGGACAGGTGCGGATAGCTGATCGCGGCCAGCTGCACGCCCTGGTCGTTGACCAGGTTGATGACCTTGTTTTCCTCGAGCCAGCCGTTCTCCACCGCCTGCCGGTACAGCGTGGTCCCGGGGTAGGGCGCGGCCAGCGACACCTGGATGGTGTGCGGGTTGATTTCCTTGGCGTACTCGATGGTCTTCTCGATGGTCTCGCGCGTCTCGCCCGGCAGGCCCAGGATAAAGGTGCCGTGGATCTGGATGCCCAGCTTGCGGCAGTCCTCGGTGAAGCGGCGCGCGATGTCCGTGCGCAGGCCCTTCTTGATGTTCAGCAGGATCTGGTCGTCGCCGGACTCATAGCCCACCAGCAGCAGGCGCAGGCCGTTCTCCTTCATGATCTTGAGCGTGCTGTACGGCACGTTGGCCTTGGCATTGCAGGACCACGTGACCCCCAGCTGGCCCAGCCCGCGCGCGATCTCTTCCACGCGCGGCTTGAAGTCGGTGAAGGTGTCGTCGTCGAACATGATCTCCTTGACCTCGGGCATGTTCTCCTTGATCCATTTGACCTCGGCGATCACGCTCTCGGCCGAGCGCGTGCGGTAGCGGTGCCCGCCCACGGTCTGCGGCCACAGGCAGAAGGTGCAGCGCGAACGGCAGCCGCGGCCGGTGTAGATCGACACATAGGGGTGCTTCAGGTAGCCGATGAAGTAGTTGTCGATCTTCAGGTCGCGCTGGTAGACCGGCGCCACGAAGGGCAGCTCGTCCATGTTCTCGATCATCGGGCGCTGCCCGTTGTGTTCGAGCGAGCCGTCCGGCAAGCGATAGGACAGGCCCAGGATGTCCTGGAGCGGCTTGCCCGCGGCCACGTCCTGGCAGGTGTAGTCGAACTCCTCGCGGCAGACGAAGTCGATGGCCTCGCTGGCACCCAGCGTGCCGCCCGGATCGACTGCGGGCTTGGCGCCGACCATGCCGATCATCACGTCCGGCTTGCGCTGCTTCAGTTCCTCGGCGAACTTGGCGTCGGTGGGGAACGAGGGCGTGCTGGTGTGGATGATGACCAGTTCATAGTCAGCGGCGATATCCAGCGTCTGCTGCACGGTCAGGCCGTCGGCCGGTGCGTCGAGCACGCGGCTGCCCGGCACCAGTGCGGCGGGCTGCGCCAGCCAGGTCGGGTACCAGAACGACTTGATCTCGCGCTTGGCCTGGTAGCGCGAGCCCGCGCCGCCGTCGAAGCCGTCGAAGGAAGGGGCCTGGAGGAACAGGGTTTTTTTCATTGCGGCCTCTGGGGATGGATGCCGGTGAAGGGTGGGGTTG